>JAHECJ010000132.1 GCA_024641805.1 Desulfococcus sp. | reverse complement strand
ATAATCAATGGCCGTATCCGAGACTTCCTTAATTGTTTTAACCACGTTGATACCTTTGGCGGAGGCGTCGGACACCAGAATTAAATGGCTGACCTTTTCCATGACCCGCCGGTTCACCTGTTCAATCCCGGCCTCGCCGTCGATGACCACGTAATCAAAATTATTCGCCATGGAAGCGATCAGGTCCTTTAAAATGTGATTCACCTGGCAGTAGCAACCTTCTTTTTCCGGCCGGCCGATGGCAAGAAACGCAATATTTTTCTGCTCTTTCAGGGCGGAAAACATTTCATAGTCCAGCATGGAAAGCATTTGGGCTTTATCTGCGGTTTTCCCGGATTCCACCCGCCGGATCAGTTCATTGCGAATATCGTCCACTGTTTTTATGATGTCGATGCCCAGTGCGGTCGACAATCCCACTGCCGGGTCCGCGTCAATGGCCAGCACCTTATTTTCCAGATTTGATGACAGGATTTTGACAATGGCGGCGGAAATAGATGTCTTGCCCACGCCGCCCTTGCCGCACAGGGCGATTACCGATGTCTTTTTGTTTTTTTCTTCGGGCATTGGATTCTTTTCACTGATTTTTTTATGGTTATGCTGATTTTTTAGCCATGGCGTTTCGCATGGACCTGAGTTCCGCCACATCCCCGCAAACATCGTTGTATTCACATTCATCGCAGTCAAAGGACATTTCCACAGCCATTTTGTTCATGGCGCTGATCAGCTTAAAAACATCGTCTGCAATGGCTTTTGTTTTCAGCACATCCTCCCGGCTGGAAGTAACGAATATGGTTTCCACTGACCGGACATAGCCGATTCGCAAAAACTCATCAATTAAAGCCCCGCCGAGGTGTTTAAAGGAAAAGCCGCGGCTTACGGCGTCAGTGCTCACCCGGCTCCATTCACGCTGCTGCTGTGAGACACCGCGCATCATGTATCCTTTCAAATGGATGTCGTAGCGCAACAGTTCCAGTTCCCGGTACCGGTCATAGCTGTTGTCCGCATCAAAATCCGGTGCGCCGACAAGTATGATTTTGCCGAACGAAACCTGCCTGCCGGAAAGCTTCGGAAGGTCTGGTCCCACGATGCTTATCCGGCCGTTTTGTACCTTTTCGGATTCATCCACCCACATCAAAAAAGACGTGGATGCATCTTTGGGATTGCCAAGTTCAACTGCGGTATCCTGACCGAGCACCAGGTTCCGGTTTTTCTCCGTGGGCCACTCGGTTCCGGTGGTATGGAAAAATTCGGATACATTGCCCTGGCTTCGATTGTTGTCAAGAAAAGCCATAACCTCCGAATATTGTTTGTCAAAAAGTCCCATTAAAATATTCTGTTTTTTTAGTATGTTCTTGCTTAAAGACCGATAACTTTCCGCCCCACATGCAATGTTCTCCGAACTTTCCCTTTTTTCTGTTTCATAATTTCTTCATACAGGGTGTCCATGTCTTTGGGCGGAGCGATATGTTGTTCTTTTTTCTCCAGAGTCAAAGCCCCTGTTTTGCAGGATGCGATACATACGCCGCACCCAATGCACCGATTCAGATCGATCCCGGTCGCTCGTACTTTTTTTCCATCTTCCATGGGTTGCATTTTGATGGCTTCCATCTTGCATTTTTTACCGCATTTTCCGCATCCCACGCATTTTTCCATGTCCAGCAGCGCGTGATAATTGTTTTTTACAAATTCCGCCGGCTTTGCGAGCAGACTGACGCCTTCAAGGCAGGCACAGCAGCATTTGCAGCAGCTACAGACAAACTGGGATTCCTGTGAATTGGAAGGCATTAATACCAGGCCTTCTTTTTCATTTTTCGTCAATATTTCAAACGCTTCCTCTTTGGAGATGGATCGGCCAAACCCGTTGCGCGTATACATATCGGCAAAATCGCCGAAACCAATGCAGACTTCTCTCCGGTCGGTTTCCTGGCATTGCCGTCCGATTGAATCGCGGCCTTTTCGGCAAACACATTCTGCCAGGCAGATGTGCCCGTCATTTTGCAGTACCAGTTCCCTTATTTCATCATATGTCGCAATGCTCGTATCCGGGGTAACGCTTTTTTCAATGGGTATGACCCGCATCTGGGGAAGCGGGGTGGAGAGAAATGCCAGGCCAAAGGACTGGTACATGTATTTTCGGAAGTCCATGTAATAATTGGCGGTCATGGTGGGCACTTTCATCTCAAATATGCCAACGGCAAACGGATGCAGCGCATACTGTTTTTGACCATCCACTATTTTTACAAAAATCGCCCCGTGGCTTTCCATATTATCCAGCATGAACTGAAGGCGTTCCTCGGATATTTCTTTGTCTTTAATTTTTTTAAAAATATCGTCAACCGATTGAAATTTATAGCTCATTTCAAGGGCTATAGCCGCCTCGTCTACCGTAAAGGCCTCCCGCAATAAGCGGCGTTCAACTCCGGACGCTGTGGCTGGAAAGCCCACAGGCTGGGCGTCTAAATGCTTCTGCAGTTTTTTATAAACTTTATGGGATTCCGAAAAAATACCCATACCGTCTTTTACCCGGCTTTTCAGTTGTTTCATTTTTAATCCCCCTTCTTTTAAAAAATTACAACAACCCCCTCACATGAAAAAATTCATCCAGCCTTTCCCGGGTGGCTTCCCAGGATTCTACCCGGTCATCAAATCCATCATCATTCATGATATGAACCGGATACCCTAATTTTTCGATATCCCGGGCAAAGGGTTTGACCATTCCCCAGGTATTCCGGCATCCGGGCGTCCCGTTATAGATCACACAGTCTGCCTGATAAAGTTTGACGCAGGCCATGGATTCTTCCAGCCACATTCCGTGCTTATCATAGGGGCCGCGGATGGATCGAACCATGGGCAGGCGAGCATTCATTTGCGCAATGGAATCCAGCATGGCATCGGGACATGATGTATCGATGCTGTAGGCATTGTCCGGCAGGTCCCGGACATATTTATTCCCATCCCTGAAGTTACGCGTTAAGATGGAGCCGGTATGGGCGATTCCCCGTTCTTCAAAATAGTTATAAAAGTTCATATCCACGGTATAGTGATCAATATAGCACATAAATACGCGGAGTTTTTCTTCTCCGGCGCTAAGCCCGGGCACTCCTGCCGCCAGTCTTTTCTTAGCGGTGTCGACCATTATTTCGAGCAGTTCAGTGTATTCTTTGTGGCCGGAAAAAAGGAATCGACTGGCATACATGATGACATTAAATATGGGGGGAATCGGTGTCGGAACCATCAGGAGCATATCTTCCAGATCTGCTGTCAGTGCATCCTGTTTGTTTACTTCTTCAAGCACTTCACCAAGGCGGTCGTAATCGAGGTTTTTGCCTGATTGTGCTTCAATAAAACGGATCATTTCCTTGAAATCATCCAGATGGTATTTCTGGCTCCTGTCATCGCCGATGGTGCTCGGATAATTGAGCTGATAAAAAGGTTTGTTTTTATAGGCGGCGGAAAAAGCAAACGCATTGGCATTGGTGTCGCACACACCGGGCGTGTCGCAGATGATAAAGTCAATTTTTTCTGAAAGCCCTGCAAGGTAGGCACCCATAAACCCGCGCTGGGAAGAGCAGGAGGTTTCCGGCATGCCCACTTCACAGCAATAATCCATGTAGTCGAACATCCCTCTTTTCCAGACCAGGCAACCGATTGCAGTTAAAAGCTCAAATGTCAGCGGTACAATATCCATGGCGAACAGCAAGGCAGGCGTCGAGCAAAATGTTGAGGCCCCGATCATTTTCCCCTGGTCTTTTGCAGTCAGAATATTTTCGTAATATTTTGAAAGCAGTGCCAGAAATTTCACACCAGGGGGACCGGCATCAATAAATGACTTGGCCACACCTTTGTAATAGGGGATATAGCGATAGGTATACTCCGTCTCTTTCAAGGTGCCCAACGGAACTTTTGATGCTGTTTTTAGGGTCTTGCCCATCAGCCAGTCATAGTTGTACTCCTGAATCTCAGGCCGCATATCGAGCCTCCTTCGCTTAAAAAATCTATATGTTAGGTCCTTTTATGCCTTTAAGGAAGGACCAGGTGCCGGGTTTCGGGTGTCAGGAGTGTAAGGATTAACTGAAACCTGAACACTGACACCCAAAACAGATATGGATGCTTTTATTTAATGCTTTGTCCTATAAGTGATACAGATTCATAAATAACGAAGCCTACCCCGCTTTTTTCATTTCCCGGGCCTTTTCCTCCGCGTATAGGGCCGCACCCAAGGCGCCCATGATTTGGGGATCAACGCCGTTCAATGCTTTTAACGGGAGGCCCAGCGCCTCGGAAAGAGCGTTGAATACACCGGAGTTTTTCGCCACCCCGCCGGTCATGACCACATCTGTTTTCACATCAATGCTTCTGGCCAAAGATGCCACGCGCTTGGCCAGAGAGTGATGCAGCGCATTGAGAATGTCCGAGATATCCTTGCCTTCATTGACAAGTGAAACCACTTCGGTTTCGGCAAAAATGACGCACTGGTTGGAAATAGACAGTTTTTCTTTTGATTTGGCGGCAAGAGATCCCAGTTCTTCAAGAGGGACTTCCAGGGCTTCTGCCATGACTTCCAAAAAGCGACCGGTACCTGAAGCGCACTTGTCGTTGTATATATAACGGGCAACGTTGCCGTTATCATCCATGCGGGTGGCTTTGGCATCCTGGCCGCCGATGTCGATGATCATCCGGACAGACGGCATGGTTTGCCAGGCGCCTTTGGCATGGCAGGATATTTCGGATTCCACCTGGTCGACAAAGGGAATTTGTTCCCGGCCGTATCCGGTTCCCACAACGTACCCGATATCATTTAGGGTTAATTTCGCCTTGTCTAAAGCCATCTGCATGACTTCAGTTGCTGATTCGGACGGCCGGGTTTTGGCCCGCATCACAGCAGACGATAATATTTTACCGTTTTCCATAATCACGGCTTTGGCAGTCAGGGAGCCGATGTCGCAGCCTGCTACTATCATTTTCTATTCCTCCCATTTCCGTTTACTTTTTCCATGGACAACAACGCCGCCCCGATGGCCCCTGCGATCTGAGGGTCCGCCTTGCGGGCCCGTTTGATGCGTTTGCCGATCAGTTTCTCAAGCGTTTCCACCACACCGATGTTTTTTGCCACCCCGCCGGTCATGAAAATATCCCCTTCCGGCTTGACCGCATTCACCAGGATTGCCACCCGGCCGGCCATGGCGGTATTGATCCCGGCGCCGATATCTTCAATGGGAACTCCGGAGTTTATGTATTTAATGACATCCGCCTGGGCCCACACCGTGCAGGTGGAAGCGAGTGTGATCGGATCTTTGGCTTTGGCCGAAAGTTTGCCCAGTTCATCAATATCCACATTTAAAACCTTTGCCATGACTTCGAGAAAGCGACCGGTGCCGGACGCGCATTTGTCGTTGGCGGAAAACCGGCCGACATTCCCGTCCTTGTCAAGTTTCATGGTTTTACAGTCCTGGCCGCCGATATCGATCACGGTTTCGGCTGTGGGCAGCATCCAGCGCGCCCCTTTTCCATGGCACTTGATTTCCGATACCACTTCGTCAACAAAGTCGATTTTTTCCCGGCCGTAACCGGTGCCGACACAGTATTGAATGTCATTTTTTGATATGCCGGCGTCCGCAAGTGCACCTTTCAGTGCCTCGTCTGCCGATTCATTTGGACGCGGTTTGGATTTAATAATATTGCTGCCGATAATTTTTCCGTTTTTCATGATAACGGCTTTTGAAGTGAGGGAACCGACATCACACCCTGCAACGATATTCATAACAACCCCCTTATCTTAAAAAATTCATCCAGACGTTCTCTGGTTGCATCCCAGGACTCCACTCGATCGTCAAACGCATCATCATTCATGATATGGCAGGGATAGCCGTGTTTTTCGATATCCCTTGCAAAGGGTTTGACCATGCCCCAGGTATTTCGGCAGCCTGGCGTGCCGTTGTATACAACACAGTCTGCCTGATACATTTTTGCAAAGATCAGTGATTCCTGCAGCCACATCCCTTTTCTGTCATAGGGACCCCGGATGGATCGAACCATAGGCAGGCGTGCGTTCATCTGGGCAACAGTGTCCAGCATGGCGTCCGGGGTCGACGTATCGATACCGTATTCGGACCCGGGCATATCTTTGACATAGTCATTATCGTCCCTGAAGTTCCTGGACAGGATGGACCCGACATTGGCGATACCGCGCTCTTCCATATAATTAAAGAAATTGACGTCCGTTGTATAATGATCAATGTAGCACATGAATACCCGCAGTTTTTCTTCTCCGCTTTTAAGGCCTGAAATACCGGCTGCGGCTTTTTCTTTTGCGGTTTTAACCATGGATTCCAATAATTCTGTGTATTGCGGATGACCGGAAAAGCAGAAGCGGCCCGCATAGAGCATCAGATTGTACATGGGCGGGACCGGCGTTGGTTTGAGTAATAGC
>JAHECJ010000131.1 GCA_024641805.1 Desulfococcus sp. | reverse complement strand
CTACCATGATGATTGCTGGAGCGAACCATCCCATGCTTTGAAATATCGACATACGGTTTAATCTTAAGCGGGGAATATACGCACCGTAAGATGTTATTCCAATCATTTTTGATCTCCTCTATGTTTGTGGTCGAATATTTTTTAGGTGATTGACTGAAAGGTGAATGGTAAAGGAAAAACGAATTGAATGATAAACAGATAAATTCTTCTCCCTTTAACCTTCCACCTTCTACCTATAATTTAAAAAGTTTTTCAATGAGCTGGGATTTCATGATATCCCCTTCGATTTTGAGTTTGCCGGAGGTATATGCCTGCATTGCCGGCAGGACGCCGTTGATCATATCCACGAAATCCGTATCCGATATTTTCAACGTACAGATCGGTTTCCCATGAATTCCAGCACTGATATTACATGATCCGTCCTTGATGACACAGTTCCAGTCACCACCGCCATCTCCTGAGATATGGTACTGGAAAATAACATCCACGCCTTTGGCAGCATCAGCATTAAACGCTTTCGGCATGGCGTCAAAAACCGCTGCGGGTGAGGAGATTTTTCGCGCGGTTTCGGGGGGCCCGGCAGACGGGGGTGGCGCGTTAAAGGCGTTGATGGCATCCCCGACCTGTTCATTTAGCTCAAAATAGACTTTTCCGTTTTTCAAGGATGAAATGGTGTCCAGGTGGTCGACGATATCTTCAAGAGAGGGAGGGTTTACACCGTCGCCCATGGTAGTCCCGGCTCCGGTGACAACAGCGGCACGATTGTAAAAACCCATCCCGGCATTGTAAATATTGCCGGTCGCATCGCATTCCTTGGAGCATAGATAAACAACCAGGGGTGATACAAATTCCGGTTTCATTTTATCGAAAAGTTCCGGCGGCAGGATATCTTCCGTGAGCCGGGATGCTGCAATAGGAGCCACCGTGTTGACCTTGATGTCGTATTTTTTTCCTTCCAGTTTCAGCGTGTTCATCAACCCGATCAATCCCATTTTGGCTGCTGAATAATTGGTCTGTCCGAAATTTCCGTATAATCCCGCAGCCGATGTGGTCATAACGATTCGACCAAACCCTTTTTCACGCATCACTTGAAACGCAGGTTTTGTGACATTATAGGCGCCCGTCAAATGAACGTCCAAAACTGTTTTCCAGTTTTCCGGTTCCATTTTAATAAAACTTTTATCCCTGAGAATCCCGGCATTGTTGATCAGGATGTCAATTGATCCAAATGCATCGAGAGCTGTTTTAATGATTGCCGCCCCGCCGTCAGGGGTGGAGACGCTGTCATAGTTGGCAATCGCTTTTCCGCCGAACGCTTTAATCTCTTCAACCACTTTGTCGGCCGCTGAAGCTGATCCCCCTCCTGAACCATCTCTTGAACCGCCAAGATCATTGACCACAACCTTTGCCCCCCGCTTTGCCAGTTCAAGCGCATAGATTCTTCCCAGGCCACCACCGGCTCCGGTGACAACTGCTACCTGGTCATCAAATCGAATTTCTTTTTGGGGAATGTCGCCGAATTCAAAAATACCGTTGGTAATGACTTCTTCCCCGGTTCTTGTATTGATAGTTTTCCAGACGGCTTTATTGTCTTCGGTTTTCCAGATCTGAATGGTAATTGGATCGCCCGGATACAATGGTCTTGAAAAGCGGCATTTCAGCCTCCGGACTTTTTCCGGTTCTCCCGGCGTCAGGCATTTGATCAACGCTCTGCATGAATACCCGTAAGTGCACAACCCATGCATAATCGGTTTTTCGAATCCTGCCATTTTTGCAAATTCCGAATCAACATGCAGGGCGAAGACATCGCCGGACAGCCTGTAAAGCAATGGCTGATCAAGTGACGGGGATTCCGCAATTTCAAAATCCGGTTTTCGGTCAGGATATTCAAAGGTTTCCTTTGGTGCGGTTTCTCCGCCGATTCCGCCGTCAAAACGGCTGAACAGGGTGATGATGCTGGTGAAAAGCTTTTTCCCGTTCGAATGCCAGGTATCGCTTTCTCCGATAACCAGTGCTCCCTTTTTGTCACCTTTATCGTAGATGTGCGAAATTTTACCTTCAGTGGTCAATGTGCCTTCGACCGGGATGGGCTGATGGAAAATGAGATCCTGTTCGCCATGGAGAATGCCGGCAAGATTGATATTTGCATTGGCGGCATAGTGGGACAGAAATTCAAAGATTGCGGCAATCGAAAAGCTGGGAATAACCTTTAAATTTTTCTCATAACAGTAGTCGAGATCCGAACCACCGGCTCCAACGCCCAGCGCATATAGCACAACATCTTTCCAGTTGTAATCTTTGGAGACCGGGCCGATTTTTTTCCCGACCGCATCCAGGTTAAGCGCCATTGTTCAATCCTCCTTTTTTGAATATTTACGTTTGCAACGGGTTTAATATATTTGAATCAGGATGAGAATATTCCGTGTTTTGGGGTCTGAAGAATGTGGGGATTGGGAATGAAAATATTTTTGTATGCATGATCATGTTTAGATAATTGATCTCATAAAATGATGTAATTTACTCAACTTTTATTCTAAGCAATTTATTCCAACAAATGATGGGGAAAATAATATGCTCTTTTATAAACAGTGTCAAAAGTTTTTTTATTTTTTTTAAACCACTATAAAAATCTAATTTTTTAGATAGTTAACTATTCGTTTGCGTTGGCCTGACTGCCGGCAGCCCTGAAAGCGAAAACAAATATTGACTTGTTGCAATGGAAATTATAACGTTTCAAACGTTTGATGGAATCAATCGTTTGATTGAAACATCACCTATTTTTAGGCGATGATCCGATCCCATTAGGGATCATTTTACATTCGGATTTCTTTTCCATATGCGACAAAAGATGAAAATTTAACGGAGGCGGAATGAATTCAAAAGGCGCATTAAACGGATTGATGATACTGGATTTGTCCCGGTTGCTGCCGGGTCCTTTTTGCTCAATGATTCTGGCGGATCACGGTGCAAGAGTAATTGCTATAGAAGATAAACAATATGCCGTTGAAGCTGGGATCAATTCGTCGGTCCTGAGAAATAAAGAACATATGACATTAAACCTGAAATCTGAGATCGGGCGTCAGGTTTTTCTGGACATGGCCAAAAAAGCGGATATCATCCTTGAAGGTTTCCGACCTGGTGTAACCAGCCGCCTTGGTGTTGACTATGATTCGGTTAAAAAAATCAATCCGAAAATTATCTATTGTTCCATTTCCGGTTACGGACAGACCGGTCCATATCGAAACAAAGCCGGACATGATGTCAATTACTTAAGTACTGCCGGGGTTCTCGACCTGATTGGCCATAAAGACGGCCCCCCATCGATTCCGGGAATTCAGATTGCGGATCTCGCCGGCGGCGGTATGTATGCCGTTATTGGAATACTCATGGCATTGTATGCCAGACAGCAAACTGGCAAGGGGCAGTATATTGATATATCCATGACAGATGGATCTATGAGTTTGCTGTCTCTGGTTTTAAGTATCAAACAATTTGCCGGCTTACCGGTAAAAAGAGCGGATTTCCTTCTTTCCCATCGATATGCCTGCTACAACACCTATGAAACATCGGATCACCGTTATTTATCCATTGGTGCGGTGGAGAACCGTTTCTGGAAGAATCTGTGCACTTATTTTGATAAGCCGGAATACATTCCAATGCAGTATGACGACGGCAAAAAAGATGAAATTATCGATTTCGTAAGACAGAAATTTAAACAAAAAACCCTCGAACAATGGTGCGAAGCACTGAATGATCTTGATATCTGCTGGGGACCGGTCAAGAATCTGGATGAGGCCATGGAAGATCCACTGTTTAAGGAAAGGGAAATGGTCGTTGATTTAGAGGACTTGAGCGGAAAATCGCTTAAATTTTTGGGGGTCCCTGTTAAGTTAAGCGATACTCCTGGCTCGGTGCGGACACTGCCGCCGGCATTCGGCGAAAACACAACATCTGTTCTCAGGGAATTCGGCTATTCGGATATAAAAATTAAAGAATTCGGGGAACAGGGAATCATTTAGTCCCGGAAAAAATCAAAAAATTTAAGAGGCATAATGAATGGCATCATCACTTGAGAAAGCAAAGCAGAACCCGGATTCAATGAAAGCAAAAATACTCACCGCTGCCCGTAAAATTTTTGGTGAATACGGATTCCATGGAACCACTACCCGGATGATTGCAAAAGCAGTCGATATTGATATATCCACCCTGTATTATCATTGGGGTGAAAAGGGCGATTTGTATGAGGCGGTGATCATGGATGTCACGGAAGGCATGCGTCAGAAACTGATTGAAGTTGAAAAAATCATCAAAGGCAGGCCGCTCAGTGAAAGAATTCGGATCGCATTGGATGAGATGGCGGATTATTTGTTTGAAAATCCGGAAATATCCAACCTGACCCTGTTCCGGTATTTTACAAAAACGCGTCACGGCAGCATTTTGGATTTTAAGGTACCGGAATATATATCGGATATCGCTTATTCCATGGGCCTTGCCGAAGACCGGAAAAATGTGCCAACCGATGCTAAAATGAAAGTTTTATCCATCATGAACGCGATTCACAATTTTGTTTCCGGTGAAAACTTTTTTCGTCCCATGATGAAAATGGACCGGGATGAATACATAAAGGCCGCAAAAGATACCCTCAAATTTTTCAACCTGACGGCGTTTACTTGATTTTATCCTGGGGGTTTTCCAATGGTTTCCCCAAAAAATAGAATAGGGCGCCTCGCATAGTGGCGGGGAGCCCTTTTATTTATTGCACTTTAAAAACGTTTAAATCAGAAATTATCAATCCTGAACCATCAGAAAGAGGGAGTCTATATATTCCGGATCTTCACTATCGATCGTATGAATGATCTGCTTGTGCAGCCGTTTCTTATGTTCTTTGAAAATCCCTCTTTTTTTATTGAATGTTTTAGCAAATGCGAGCGATTCATAAAAAAGTTGATCTGCATCGGCACAGGCCTTTTCAATTACATGGTGTTCGGCAAGTTCTGCGGCGCCGGCTTTTTTGCCGGTCAGCTTCATTTCATTAAACTTGTATCCCGGGATCGCTTTTTTGACAAAAGCAATCATTCCCGGCAAAAAGGGGATTCCCAGGTCAACTTCCGGAAAGCAGAAATAACCGCGATCTGATTTCATGAACCGGAAATCACACGCGCAGGACAAAATCGCGCCGTTGCCGAATGCATGGCCGTTGATGGCGGCGATGACCGGAACTGGAAGCAAAAGAAGCTTTTTGAAAACCGTATTCATTTCATTCATGAATTTTTTGATGTTATCGAAGTTCGACTCCTGAAACTGCCTGCCCAGCCAATCAATATCAACACCCAGCGACCAGCACTTTTGATCTGAGGAGGTTATGATGGCAGCAGTAATGGTTTTGTCTTCAATGACCTCATCCAATACGGTGTTTAGCCTTTGAGCAAATGCAAGATTCTGTCGGTTTTCACCGTTATTTAATTTGATTACGGCAACGGTATCCTCTTTTTCCCAGATAATAATCGACATTGATTCATATTCTCCGTTATTAAATTTAAATAAGAGACAACTACGGAGTCGGGACTTTCAGCTCGTCCATCCGTTTTGCGATTTTTTGCTGGATAGCCAGCAGATCTTCTTTGAGAATTTGTAATTCCTGCATCCGTTCATTGATTTCTATCAATTTCTTTTTACCGTATGCGAAAGTCTTTTTTAACTGCTGCTCTTCTTCCATGTTGAAGTTTGCCAAACCGATCATTTCGGAAATCTCCTCGAGGGAATATCCCAGTCGTTTACCTCTGAGTATCAGTTTTAAGCGGGCGCGATCCCTTTTGTCATAAACCCTGTGATTCCCCTTGGTTCGTTTTGGTAAAATCAGTCCTTTTTCTTCATAAAATCGGATGGCACGGGTGCTGATATCCAATTCATCCGCAAGGTCAGAAATCGTGAATAAAACCGTCTCTTTTTGTTCCTCATATTCCATTTTGAGCCTCATTGGGTTGTACGGTTATAAAAAATAAAGCGGATTGGCCAATCAATGAACAAATCGTTTATATTACATCTATGATCCGGCGTCAATCACGTCATCGGTTCGCCTAGAACTGAATCTTTGTTTAATACTTTTACGATCCGGCAGGGTATAATCCTGTTTTTCAGACTGTCCCCGCCGTCAATTGAAACCCGAACATAATTTGAGCTGATTCCGGTCAGCCGTCCTGAAAGGGGTTCTCTTTTTTCTTCAATTAAAACATCAAGGGTTTTACCGATCATTTGGACATAAAAGGTTGTCTTTTTTTCATGTCCCAATTTTAAAATTTGATTGCGTCTTTTTTTAATTGTCTGCGGATCAACCGAATCAGGATATGTGCCTGCTTTTGTGCCAGGACGAGAGGAAAAGGGAAACACATGCAAATAAGTGATTGGAAGATCTTTTATTAAGGAAACTGTAT
>JAHECJ010000130.1 GCA_024641805.1 Desulfococcus sp. | reverse complement strand
TATCTGGTTGTGCCAAAGGCCAGAAAAAATACCGTCCGGAAATTAAAGCGGTTTAAAAAATATTTCGGCAAGTCATTTCCATTGTACCCTTTAAAACGAACCATTCGAAGCGTCCTGACAACTTCCCGGAAATCCCAGAAAAAATATCTGGTCCGATTTTTGAAAGATTTTTCCAAATATCACCGGGATGTGAGAAACAATCAGCTGATAAAGGAAACATCCGACAGCATCAACATTACCACTGATGAAAAGATCATCAATCTGTCTCGCGAAAACCACTGCCTTTATGAGTTCAAACTGTCCCATGAAGATGTTTTTGACAAAAAACCCATTATCAATCTGGCGGTTCTCAAAGCGGATGTCAGGGGATCCACTGCGATCATCGAACAGATGAAATTGAAAAAACTGAACCCGGCATCCAATTTCAGTCTCAACTTTTTTGATCCGATCAGCAAAATTTTATCTTTATACGGGGCAGTGAAAATTTTCATCGAAGGGGATGCCATTATTTTGTCGATATTTGAACACCAGGACACGCCGGGACGATGGTACAGCGTTTCCAGAGCCTGCGGCCTGGCGATCAACATCCTGATGATCGTAAAAAAATACAACCAGAGAAACAGAAAAAAGGGGCTTCCGAAACTGGATTTAGGGGTGGGGATTGGATTTTCCAGCGCACCGCCGACATTTTTTTACGATGAAGAAAATCAGATCATGATTTCTCCGGCCATC
The DNA here is from genome assembly GCA_024641805.1 of Desulfococcus sp. Classification (GTDB taxonomy): domain Bacteria; phylum Desulfobacterota; class Desulfobacteria; order Desulfobacterales; family Desulfosalsimonadaceae; genus SURF-3. Next base: position 5,723 of record JAHECJ010000130.1, on the reverse strand, counting down.
AATGATGCGGATCGGCTGTCCCGATGCGACAAGACCCTGCGCCAGCATTTGTCCAAAGAAAAGCTCCCGTTTAATGTCTATGAGATGCAGCCTGAACTGAATCCGGAAACATCCCTCCTGTTTAACCACAAAACACTTCGCTATAATGTCAAAGGCGTCCAGCTGTCGCGCAGCGGATTTAAAAAACTGTCAAAGGAAATCCACTTGCATCGGCTCGAATGTGCCATTCCCGGAATCGGAAATGAACCGCTGACGCTTTATACCGGGAAATTCCCGACCGTTGCCGGAAACTTTCAACGCCTGGTCATCCGGGAAGCTGCCATTCCTGTCGTATCCTTAAAAGACCTGAGTACAATCGGTCAGACTGAAAATGCGTATTTTGAAGTATGTACCAACCAGAAAATATATGAGCACGTTAAAAAAGCCCTCAAATAAATTCGTCCCCACGGTTCTCACCATCGCCGGTTCCGACCCGTCCGGAGGTGCCGGCATCCAGGCAGACCTCAAAACATTCACCGCAACCGGAGCTTACGGCGCATCGGTCATCACCGCGCTAACCGCCCAGAACACCCGGACCGTCACCGCCGTCATGGCAATTCCGGCAGACTTTGTAAAACAGCAGCTGGATACGGTATTGTCGGACATCCGCGTGGACGTTATCAAACTCGGCATGCTGCCCGACGCATCCATCTGCGAAGCCATCGTGCCCTTTCTAGAGAATTATCCGGTTGTCTGCGACCCGGTCATGATATCCACCAGCGGGTGCAGCCTGATTGACGAACCGGCGGTCGCCGCTCTGATCGAACACATCATTCCCAGATCCGCCTATCTCACCCCCAACTTTGATGAACTCCAGATACTGTATGGGCAAGAAATTACGGACGCCAAAACCGCAGGCCTTGATTTGCTTAAGCGATTTGACAAACTCGCCGGAATCGTTTTAAAAGGCGGGCATGTTGAAACAAAAAGTCAATCCGTGACGGACATCCTGCTGTTAAGAGACGGCCGCCGCATTCAGGAATTCGTTGAAACCAATCCCCGGTATCATACGAAAAACACACACGGTACGGGATGCACCTTTGCCTCGGCGTTTGCCGCGTTTTTAGCTCAAAAAGACGCTCCGCCCGCCGCTTTTTCCAAGGCGGTCACCTATACCAACCACCTGATTGACATCTCTAAAGACATCGTTATCGGCCAGGGAAATGGCCCGCTCCTGCATTACCGGCATATTAAACATTGAAAAGTCAACCTCCGATATCCAAGGCGGACGGTTACAGGTTGATCATTATAAATCACGATCGATCATAATACCCTGTGCCGAATTTTATCTCTCACCTTCAGCCTTCTACCGGCCCAGTTACCATTTGCTTTTTAAAACATGTAATGATATTAAAAACTTCCATTTGAAGAACAGGTGCCCTCCGGGTGCACAAGCGCCCGAAAATAAAATATAAATCAGGCAATTCATGAAAATTTTTGACAGTCACTGCCATTTAAATGACAAGGCTTTCGCCAAAGATACCGATCAGGTGATCGGCCGTGCAAACGCCGCATCTGTCGATTCCATGATGATCGTCGGTATCACTGAAGGGACCAGCGTCCAGGCAATAGAAATAGCTTCGTCATACCCCGGATGCTACGCCTCGGTGGGGGTTCATCCCCATGATGCATCATCCTGCACTGAAAACGTGTTATCACAACTTAAAACCCTGGCAAAAAATCCGCAGGTAAAAGCCTGGGGGGAAACCGGTCTGGACTTCAACCGGATGTATTCCCCGAAAGCGGTCCAGGAAAAATGGTTTATCCGCCAGCTTGAAATTGCGGACGAATTGAATCTGCCGCTCATTTTCCATGAACGGGATTCTCAAGGTCGGTTTCTTGACATTTTAAAGGCACATTATCCGGGAAACGAATGCAAAGGCGTGGTACACTGTTTCAGCGGCGACCGAAATGAGGTGGGCGAATACCTGAAACTCGGACTGCATATCGGCATCACCGGCATTGTCACCATTGAATCAAGGGGAAAAGACTTACGAAAACTGGTCCCGCATATACCGGCCAACCGAATACTGGTGGAAACCGATGCCCCCTATCTCACTCCGGCTCCGGAAAAGAACAAAACCCGGCGGAATGAACCGGCCTTTGTCCGATCCGTTTTAATGAAAATCGTCGAACTTCTGGCGGCCGATCCGGAACAGCTGGCGGACACTGTTTGGGACGCCACATGCCGCTTGTTCAACATTCCAGCAAACAATTAACTATTCAATATTCCTAAAAAACAGGAGTGACATATCATGAAGTTAGGCATTACCGGCCTGGCCGGATCCGGAAAAACGACGGTTTTTGAAGCATTGACCGGCGATTTTTCCGATGCAGGCGGCAAAATGGAAAACCGGCTGGGAACCATCCGGGTTCCGGACGCGCGCATCCACCGACTCAGCGAAATTTTTAACCCCAAAAAAACTATTTACGCCCAGGTGGAATATTTCCTCCCCGGCAAGTCAGCCAGAGCAAAAGAGTCCGGAAAAGAAGACGCCTCATGGACGCCGGTCCGGGATGCGGACGCCCTGATCCATGTTATAAGGAATTTCAATATGTTCGGCCTTGAAAAACCAAACCCGGCTGCAGACTTTTCAGTACTTGACCAGGAACTGATACTCCTGGATCTGGCTCAGACGGAAAAGCGCATTGAACGAATGGACGCGGAAGCCCATAAAGCCAAAAAGCCCGATCCGGAAGAGCGTGAACTTTTGGATGAATGCAAGCAGGCCCTGGACGCAGAAACCCCTTTGCGCCGGTATCCTCATCTGGCCTTTGCTCATAAATTAAGAGGCTACGCCTTTTTTTCCGGCAAACCCATGCTCGTGTTATTCAACAATACCGATGAAGACGATGCACTGCCGACGCCGGACCCGATTTTTGAGCAGGAAGACTGCATGATCATCCGTGGAAAGCTGGAGCATGAGCTGGCTCAGATGAGCACGGAAGAAGCTGCCGAACTGCTGGAAGAATTTGAAATATCCGCATCCGCCACCGATCGGGTGGTCAAGGCCTCATACCAGCTGGTCGGCCTGATATCTTTTTTCACGGTGGGCGAAGATGAAGTCCGTGCCTGGACCATTAAAAAAGGAACCGCCGCCGTGGATGCCGCGGAAGTCATTCACTCGGATATCAAAAAAGGATTTATCCGCGCGGAAGTCATTTCTTATGATGACTTCATGGACGCCGGTTCTCTGGCGAACGCCAAAAAGAAGGGAACCCTAAGGCTGGAGGGCAAAACGTATGAAGTCCAGGACGGGGATATTATCAACTTCCGGTTTAATGTTTAACCGGGGGTTGCATTTTTATTTCATACGGCTTTGACATTTTTCAAAACTGTTTTAATTTATGGGTTAAATTTGATGTATTTGAAAAAAGTCAGATTTTCTGGATCATCTCTTCAACCATTACCATGATTTTCAAAAAAAATTTCCAACCAGAAAGGAGCCTTCTATGAGTGCCACCCAAAAAAATTTGATGGACGCGTTTGCCGGTGAATCCCAGGCCAACCGGAAGTATCTTGCATTTGCCAAAAAAGCCGACCAGGATGGATTTCCCCGGATTGCCAAACTGTTTCGGGCAGCGGCGGCTGCGGAAACCGTTCACGCCCACAGCCACTTGCGGGTGGCCGGCGGTATCCGAAATACCGCAGAGAATTTAAAGGAAGCCATTGCCGGCGAAACCCATGAATTCAAATCCATGTATCCGGATATGATCAAGGCCGCGGAAAAAGAAGGCAATGCCCAGGCGGTCCGGACATTTACCTATGCCAATGAAGTGGAAAAGGTTCATGCCCAACTCTACCAGAAAGCCCTGGATCATATGGACGCCGAGGGTGATGTGGATTATTATGTATGTAATGTTTGCGGGCATACCTGCGAAAATGAAGCACCGGACGAATGCCCGGTCTGCAAATCAAAAAAAATGGCTTTTTCAAAAGTTGATTAAACTCAATTTATTTTTTAAAAATCCGGCCGCCTTGGCAACTTGCTGAAGCGGCCGGATTTTTTTTATTCTTCTTTCCTGAAATTTGTTGATTTTGTATGCCTTTTTTTGACAGGGTATTTTCAGTTATGGGCATTATCTTATTATTCTTTCGCATTTGATCAGGAAAAGGGGGAAACATGAGAGTGACGGTGCTGTGTGAAAACACGATTGGCGTTCCGATTCCAAAGGGGCTGATGGGCGAACATGGGCTTTCCTTTTTAATCGAAGGGAACCATTCCGTTCTATATGATACCGGCCAGGGTGTGGGCATTCTCAATAATATGGCGTTATTGGGGAAAAATGCACCCGCGATCGACAAAATCATTATCAGCCACGGGCATTATGACCACACGGGCGGCCTTATGCCGGTGCTTAAACAACGGAAATCCGCTGTGCCGGTCTATATCCATTCAGATGCCTTTCAAAATAAAATAGCATCGATTGAAACACCGAACGGGAATTTTGAAATTCCGATTGGTTTTCAACATACTAAAAAGGACTATGAAGCGTGCGGCGCCGAATTCAGGTTTGTCGATCATTTTACAAAGATTGACAACCATATTTATGCTATTTCCGACATTGAAAGACCCGAAGGGTGGAAAACCTGGGATGTCCGTTTAAAATACAAGGATGACGATTCGATTCTTGATGATCCGTTTGATGATGATTTAAGCCTGCTGCTGGAAACCGACTCCGGTCCGGTGGTTCTGCTGGGATGCGCCCATGCCGGCGTGGTGGAAATTTTAAATGATTTAAGCGGCAAAACCGGGTACACGGAATTTCATGCCATCATCGGGGGCACCCATTTAGGGTCTGCACCTGAGGATTATGTCAACAGGGCCATGGAAACCTTTAAGCAATACAACGTCAAAGTGGTGGGCACTTCCCATTGCACCGGCTTTCATGCTTCGTCCAAAATCATGTCGCATTTTAAAGATGAATTCGTCGTGGCAAGCGTCGGAAGTGTTTTTGACTTTTAACGTGAACCGGAAATCGCCAGAAAGCACGAGGGAATTCATTTAACGTCGAAATCCCGTGCGCTCTCAAACAAAACAGCGTCTTATGCGGCTTCCATCACTGGGCCGTCCAACCGCCGTCAATGGACAGGGATGCGCCATTGATGGAGGCGCCATTGTCACCCGCCAGAAACAAGGCCAGGGCGTTGATCTGTTCAACAGTCACAAATTGCTTGGTGGGCTGAGCCGCTAAAATGACATTTTTCACCACCGCTTCTTCCGTCATCTTTCGCGCCTTGGCCTGATCGGCAATCTGTCCTTCCACCAGCGGCGTCTTGACATATCCGGGACAGATGGCATTGCATGTAATTCCCTGCTCGGCCACTTCCAGTGCCACGGTTTTGGTCATGCCGACGATCCCGTGCTTAGCGGCCACATAAGCGGATTTAAAGGGCGATGCCACCAGTCCATGGGCAGACGCAATATTGATAATCCGGCCCCATTTTCTTTGTTTCATCCCCGGCAAAGCCGCCCGGATGGCATGAAACGCTGAGGACAGGTTGATGGCAATAATCGCGTCCCACTTTTCCGGCGGGAATTCATCAATGGGCGCCACATGCTGAATACCCGCATTATTCACCAGAATATCCACCCTGCCAAAATTTTTTCCGCGCTTTTCACCATATCCGCAATCTGGTCCGGCCGGGCCATATCTGCCGATGAATATAACACCTTGACACC
>JAHECJ010000129.1 GCA_024641805.1 Desulfococcus sp. | reverse complement strand
TTGCAAAGGGTGCGGATTGGCCATTTGACGGGATGGTTTGATGGGTTAAATTCAAAGCATCATCTGATATGTCAGCGGCATTCACTGCACCGGGACCATTGGGGAGCGCCAGCAGCCAGAAGAAGACACCGGCAGTGAATACGAAATGATGATTCAGGCTTAAACACATTATTTTTTAGTGGCTGCCTGTTCGGTTAAATCCTTTAAGGCTTCCGGGCTGGTTGGAGCAACAGGATCATTGTCGGCGGTGTTTCCGAAAACCAATTGATACTCTTCGTTTGTCAGCGTGTTCCGGCAGTTTTCCTCAAATGCCGCATCCATTTCCCTTGAAATGTTTTCAAGCGCCTCGGGTGTGATCTCGCCGGCGTCGAGCCGCGTGATAAGTTCCTCTCTTTCACTTGCCCGCTGCTGGTAAAAAAACTTGATATCGTCAATTTTATTCTTGTCGATTGTTTGGGTAACATCTTCAATGCTGGTTTCCGGGTTTTCTATTTTAAAACCGAGTTCCGTTTCATCGGAGTCGCCTAACACCGCAGGGGGTTCGGTTTTTGAAGCACCGGTTTCCAGTGCAGTAAAAGACCCGAAAATCGTATTGATTTCATCTTCAGTCAATATTTCCTTGCATTTGGTGATAAAGGCCTGCTGGCTTTTGTTTAAAGCCATTCTCGCCTGATCGAGCGACATTTTTCCGGCATTGATTTGTTTGCCGATGTCGTCTCTATCGAGGACCATTTTTTTGAAATGGGAATTGACTTCTTCCAGTTTATATCCCTGGACCTGTTCTTTGACCGCTGCCTCCGGTATCTGCTGGTTGAGAATAAAACTGTATTCCGGCGTCTGGTCAATCAAAGCATCGATGGTATCATCGACTTTTTCAGGAGAAATTTCAAACAGGGCCTCATATTCAGCAGGGGTTAGCATGGCTTCATAGGTTCGTTGATGCCACTTCATTAAATCGGCGATGGCTTTTTTAAATGTCTCATAATCGATTTTCCCGGTAAGATACGCTTCGTTAAGCTTATCTTTTATGTACAGAAGCGAGGTATGATTTTTAATGATCGCCTCTTTTTTACCGGGCTCAAGATTTTTCAGGATTTCATTAATGCGGTCCATCCACTCGACATGAATAATGGTGTTTTTAAATGCGTTGCATTCTTCAATGAGATCGTTCATGTCGATCCCTAAAAGATCTACCAGCGTTTCCGGGTATGAAACATAGGGGTTAGCTTCCGATGATCCCGCATCTGCCCGGCGGGCAGGTCCAGCATTATCAGCAGAGGAAGCGGCCGGAGATTTTTCTTTTTTCAAAACAGCATCGGAAGCTTTATTGATAGGCTTTTGCGAGGGGATTGGTGGATGCGCCTGCCTCCGGTCAGCACGCATCGGTTCATCATCCATGAGAAAATATATCCCCATCACCAGGGAGAACGAAAAGAAGAGAAAGAATGCAATGAAAATGATTTTATTTCGTTTGTTCACGGTTGGGTGTCCTTATAAGGATGCGGACGATAAAATTGAACTACTCGGGGCGCGAACCATCAACCCTTCTATACACCAAATGACTTTCTTTTCCGGCCATGAGCGGGATCAGGGTTAATTCTGAATCGATAACCCGATAATGAACACTTTCGGTTCTGCCGATTGTCTGGTCGGAAGCGCATCGGTCCCCTTGGGTGGATGTAATCGTAAACGTAAGTACATCATCTCTCGTGGAATAGTTGCCGCTGATTAAGCATCCCGGCGCATCCATTGTCAGTGTATGCTCGGAAAATATTATTTTGACAAGTACATCGGATACCTTTTTCTCCCCGACAGCCGTCCTTTGCCAGGTCCCGACGAGTGGCGAGAGGCTTGTCTGGTTTTTTCCGGTTTTTACTGAATCTGAATTATTGCATCCGAAGATGACCAGTAGCAGAAGTAATAAAAAAATGGACGTTGTTTTGATCAGGCAGAGTTTCATCGGTTCCAACGTATGCAGCGGATATGTTTACGGACGGGTTGATGCAAAAAAGCCTTCCTTTGCAAATACGATAATGCATTAATACAAAGGAAGGCTATTGTCAATAAGCGTTTATTTTAACAATCAATAAAGATTACCACCACAGCCAGCAGGCGGTCTTGCATGCGGTCCATGATGACCATTCGCCATAGGTTCCGAATACCGGACCTGTCAGCCAATATCCCCCGACGCCGCCTTTGGCGATGGTCTTACCGGATGTGTACAGCCCGCGGTTGGCTTCCTGGTGGCAGACTCCCTGGACAGCATAAATAAAGCGGCACCCCCAGTTGCTGGAAGTGCATTTTGAATCACCATAGTCGCCATATCCGCCTGAGTAAGCAATATATGATCCCCCGGACTCTCCTCCGGTCCATGACCAGCAGCTGCTGCTTGCGCAATGATAGGTGTGATCCGCCTGAATACCTAAGATATTGAATATCCCATATTTCATACCCTTCATATAGGATGATCCAAACGCCGGACCGGATGCGAACGCAATGCATAGACAGAAAACGGCTAAAATAAATATTCCTTTTTTCATTGTTCTCCCCCTTTTAATAAGTGTTTTTAGTGTTTGCATACAAAAAAAGCCGGGTACCTTTTTCCAGGCAACCCGGCGGTCTTCATGAGATCCGTGGCTTTCCGTCTCCGTTTCACAGCGGATTTGGCTTAATCAGGAGGTAAAACGTATATTTTTATTGTGAACACTGTACACGAAACGGAACTAAAGTCAATCAGGGAAACCCTGATTTTCAGGTTCGAAAAACCTGAGAAGCGATAGCGATGCTGATTAATTGGTGGGGATATGCATGCCGATTAAATGATTTGCCCGCGCAAGCGCTGCCATGTGTTGATCATTTCCAGATCCATCTGCATATCTCTTCCCATAGTGGTGAGATAATTGCCGATCATGACGCCATTGGCGCCGGCCATAAATATCCAGGACTGATAATCCTTCAGGGTGCGTTCACGGCCGCCGCAGATCGTGATATCGGTTTTCGGGTTGATGAATCGAAACAAGGCAATTGATTTTAAAGCATCCATGGGAAACAAGGGAGGTTGATGTTCGAGTCGGGTCCCGGGGATGGGGTTTAAAAAATTAATTGGGATTCGGTTTACTTTGAGTGATTTTAAGGTAAAGGCCAGTTCGACACGCTGCGCCCAGGACTCCCCGAGACCGAGAATACAGCCGGAACAAGCCAGAAGACCGGAAGAGGTTGCGGCATTCAATGTCTCAATATCTTCCGCATACGTGTGCGTTGAACAAATCCTGTCAAAAAAACTTTCCGCGGTTTCAAGGTTATGATGATAATTGGTCATACCGCTTTGTTTCAGTGCCAGGGCCTGGCGTTGCGTCAGCATCCCGAGTGATCCGCAGACGGTGAGTCCGGTTTTGGATTTTATCTCTTCTGTTGCGCTGCATATGGTTTCGATTTCAACGTCCGTCAGCCGCTCGCCGCTGGTGACCATGGAGAAATAAGTGGTGCCGATTTTTTCCATTTTCATGGCGTTTGCCACTATTTCTGCTTTGCCGATCAGCGGATAGGTCCTTATATCCGTTTTGTGGTGCGCGGACTGGGCGCAAAAAGCACAATCCTGGGAACAGTGCCCGGACTTTGCGTTGATAATAGTACAGGTAAAAATTTCATTGGGCAAATTTGCCGATGTAATCCTGTTTGCACAGGCAAGAAAATCAATGATGTCATCTCCGACTAAATCTGCCAGGATGAGCGCCTCTTGCTCGGACACGGAATAGGATGGATCATCAAGTATTTTTTCAGTAATTGAGAAAATTATGTTGTTCGTCATGAATATGCCCCAAGAAAAAATTTTTGCTTTATTTAAATTCAATGGTTCGGAGAAAAACAGATTTGTCTTTCCGTAACGTCTATATCTTAAATTCACATCAGAAGAAACCCGGTTTGTCAACCGATTCATTGATTCATTAAGTGCCGGATCAGATCACTGATTTTAACATGAATTATCTGATAGGAATGCCTGGCCCAAGCGATTGAAATTTTCAGAACGTCTCCGGCTTCCGGAATCAGTTTTTGGGAATATCGAAAACAGCTGATAAACATCAGGTACGTCGGGATCATGACAATAAAAGCGGTGATTTCCCAGTTATTCAATCCGTATTCGGTTTTTATGTAATATGAAACCGCACCGGTGAATGGAATGCCCCAGAACGCCAGTCGGCCGAATAATTTCAGCGAAAGATACAGGTAGTGACTGATATGCAAAAAACGACACAGGGCGCTTAACGCAAAACAAATCACAAATGCCGTCAGCGTCACCTCGGCGCAAAAGTACAGCAGGTCCAGTTCTGATAGAGCAAAGATGGTTTCGGCCATTTCAGGATGCAGGGATATAAATTTATCTCCCATGGGCGTGTCAAGATAGACATACCATAACAGGCCAAGCGTATAATAAACAAAAAGACTCAGCAGCCCGGCGGCCGAAACCAGGAGGGCCGCTTCAATCATCGTGCCGATTAATTTGTAGAAATATTTAATAATCGGGTTTCTTCGGGAGAAAAGGCGTTTGGGGAAATGAAGATTTTGAATAAAAACATATACCGGATGTTCAGTGATTGTTTCCCTGGAGGATATGAGAAATTGAACAACGATGAAATAATACTTTTTAAATACGGACAGCTTTAGGGTCAATGTCTCGAATTTGATATTCACCGGCATGGAAAGTATTTTTGTATTTTATGAATTGTTTTTTATCTGACGGTGTTTGGCGATTTTAAAAGTCGAATGAAATTCCAGTACCTGTCTTTCATCATCATTGTAAACAATGGCTGTTCCTTGTATGGTTCTTTCGTCTTCTATTTTAATCTCAGCCCTCGCGGTTACGATTCCTTTTTTGACCGGATAAAGGAATTTCGAGTTTACAGAAATGGTGGCAAAATGGGTTTGGGGCGGCAATATACTTTTAATAGCCATGACGACGGCTGTATCAGCAAGGCTGATCAGGACGCCGCCATGCATCAGTCCGGCACCTTGGGCGTAATCATGATAAAACGGCAGAGTCAAAGTTGCTCTGGCGTTATCTGCTTCTATTATTTTCATGTTCAGCAGCTTCTCAAACGGCGCGCAGCTGATCCATTCGTTGAGTTTTATATCATGGGGGCCGGTGAATCCCGGTGAAATATTTTTTGGATTTTCCGTCATGCTTTTTCCTGTTTAAATCAATGATGGTAATACTGCTTGATCTTGGCGGTTGTTTCGCCGGCTCGGTTATGTTAATTTGACAAATTCCAATTATCATATTTCTCGCTAATTTTCCAGCAGGAAGCATCCGGTATGAGAGTAATGACATTTAATTTACGTTTTGAAAATGATCGTGACGGCGAAAATGCCTGGAAAAATCGCCGGGAACTGGTAGTTGAGGTCATTGACCGGTATCAGCCGGTCATACTTGGAACCCAGGAAGGCCAATGGGCTCAACTGACATACCTTCGCGATCAGTTGCCGGAATATGAAATTGTCATGCCGGGGAGACAGCCGGATGAGAAAATTCAGTGCCCCACGCTTTTTTGCAGAAAAAAAGAGTGTATCCTGGAAGGGGGAGGTGATTTCTGGCTGTCCAAAACACCGGATATCCATTTGAGCAAGGACTGGGACAGTGCGTTTCCGCGCATGATCAGTTTCGCCCGGATCCGAATGAAAAAAGCCGGTCGGAAAATGATCGCAGCCGTCACCCACCTGGACAATATCGGTATTGAAGCCCGGCTTCGGCAGGCAGAGATCATTTCAAAATGGTCGGGTCGGCAGCAAGAACCCATCATTCTGATGGGGGATTTTAATGATCATCCCGCGTCCTCGGCCCATGGCGTGCTTACGTTACCCCAAACCCGTCTTTGTGATACCTGGGAGGTGATGCAGGGGAGTGAATGTCAAGAAAGCTTCACCCATCACGGATTTAGCGGAATCCCGCAGTTATCGCGCATGGACTGGATCCTGGCAGACCCTTCTTTTAAAGTGACGGATGTTCGGGTGATTCATGACGAATTTGATGGCCGCTATCCGTCGGATCATTTTCCCTATCTGGCGGATATTGAATTTTCGTGAAGCGGTCTTGATTTTATTATGCGAGAAGAGCGCTAATCCGCAAACAGTCCCAGGGTGGCGCCGTCTTTAAACCGCACATATCCTTCCTCGCATATTTTGAAAAACGGGATGGCTGCACTGGTGAGCGTGGCGATCGTCAGCAAAGGGTCCGGGTGTGGCACCCCGGAATCTGCTAACGCCTTTGTGATTGCTTTGGTTTGTGCCGTGATTTTTTCAACGGGATGGTCTGATATAACGCCGAATATGGGAAGCGGCAGCTCTTCAATGATATTGCCGCTGTCAACCACCACCCCCCCTCCCTGGAGCTCATGGATTCGGTTGACGGCCGTTGCCATATCATCGTCATTGGCCCCGACCACGATGATATCTGCTGCATCCCATGCAGCGCTGAGGGCAAAAGCC
>JAHECJ010000128.1 GCA_024641805.1 Desulfococcus sp. | reverse complement strand
TCTGCTGCTGATGCCTGCCGTTGGCATGACCCGACCCGGCGATTTTGATCACTATACCCGGGTGCGATGCTATCAGGCGGTATCCAAACATTACCCTCCTAATTCCCATGTCCTGTCACTGCTTCCTTTAGCCATGCGTCTTTCCGGTCCCCGTGATGCCATTTTAGACGTCGTTATCGCTAAAAACTACGGATGTTCGCATTTTATCGTTGGACATGATCACGCCAGTCCCGGGTGTGATCTGAATGGGAATCCGTTTTATGAAAGCGACCGGGCCAGAAAGCTTGCTGCGGAATTCAGCAGCGAGATTGGAATGGAGATTGTTTCATTTGAAAAGTTTGTGTATCTTCCTTTTGAAGATGAATACTATTCTATCGATCAGGTGCCTGAAGGTACACAGACGATATCAATGACCGGTTCGGACATCCGGAAACGCATCCGTGAAGGCCGGCGCATTCCTGAGTGGGCGACATTTAAAGAAATAGTGGAAGAACTCCAGAAAGCCTATCCGCCTCCCCGGCAGCAGGGATTTACCGTTTTTTTGACCGGTTTGTCAGGCGCCGGTAAATCAACGGTGGCCAAGGTGTTGTATTCCATGTTTCTTGAAATCGGGGACCGGCCGGTGACACTTCTGGACGGGGATATTGTCCGCCAGAACCTTTCCAATGAGCTGAACTTCAGCAAAGAACACCGAGACATCAACGTACGGCGAATCGGTTTTGTGGCCAGTGAAATTACCAAAAACAGGGGTGTTGCCATCTGCGCCCCCATTGCACCGTATGAAAATACGCGCCAGGAGACCCGGCAGGTGATTGAGCAATACGGTGGGTTTATCGAGGTGCATGTGGCAACCCCCATCGAGGAATGTGAAAGACGCGACCGCAAAGGGATGTACGCCAAGGCAAGGGCCGGGCTGATAAAAGGGTTTACAGGAGTTGATGATCCGTATGAATCCCCGGTATCACCGGAACTCCGGATCAATACAACGGACCTGACACCGGTTGAGGCAGCGCAGGAAATACTGCTGTTTTTAGGGAAGAAAGGATACATTTAAAAATGGCTTCAGGAACACCGACGATTGCGGTGATTGGTCTGGGTTATGTGGGTCTGCCCGTTGCAGTTGAATTCGGGAAAAAATATCCCACCATCGGATATGATTTAAAGATTAACAGCATCGAATCTTTTAAAAGGGGCGTGGATCCCACCGGAGAACTGTCGAAGGAAGAATTAAAGGCCGCCACACGGATTGAATATACATCGGACCCGGAAAAAATTTCGAAGGCGGACTATATTATTGTGGCGGTCCCGACGCCCATTGATTCTGCCAGGCAGCCGGACCTTTTTCCTTTAAAAAGCGCCTCCAAAACTGCCGGACGATATATGAAAAAAGGCGCGGTGATTATTTATGAATCAACGGTTTATCCGGGAACTACCGAGGAAGTCTGCGTGCCGATCCTGGAGAAAATGTCCGGTCTGAAATGGAAGCAGGAGTTTAATGTGGGGTATTCACCAGAACGGATCAATCCCGGCGATAAAAAACATACGCTGACGAGCATCATTAAAGTGGTTTCCGGTGACACGGATCAGACCCTTGGCCGTGTTGCCGATCTTTATGGTTCAATTGTTAAAGCAGGCGTATATCGTGCGCCGAACATTAAAACCGCGGAAGCCGCAAAAGTAATTGAAAATACACAACGGGATCTCAATATTGCGCTGATGAACGAGCTTGCGGTTATTTTTGATAAATTAAACATTGATACCATTGAAGTGCTTGAAGCCGCCGCCACGAAATGGAATTTTCTGCCGTTCCGCCCCGGCCTGGTGGGCGGTCACTGCATCGGCGTGGATCCCTATTACCTGACCTACAAAGCGGAAACCTCCGGATATCATCCGGAGGTGATTCTGGCCGGGCGCCGAATCAATGATAATATGGGAAAATTTGTTGTCGAGCAGGCCATCAAACTGATGACCCGTTCCGGCATCAATATCAAGGATGCCCGGGTCGGGATTCTCGGGCTAACCTTCAAGGAAGACTGTGCGGATTTAAGAAATTCAAAGGTCATTGATATCATAGAAGAATTAAAATCTTATACCATCCACCCCATCGTCCATGACCCGCTGGCGAATGGAACGGACGCCGAAAATATTTTTAATGTGACGATCAGCCCGTTGGATGACCTGATGAAAATTGATGCCATGATCATCGCCGTGGGTCATGAATTATACCGAAAAATTTCTCTTGATGATTTATTATTACGTTTGAATCCAAATGGTTGTATAGTTGATATTAAATCAATACTTGATGTCGCCGAGGTGAAAAAATCCAATATCAACTACTGGCGATTGTAAGATATTAGGCACACACTATTCTCATATCATTTAATGCCCGAGAGATTGATTTGATTCGGCCTGATGAAGGTTAATTTTTTGTTCTCTGACCGATGATTTGTAACATTATCGGAGCATTTAGCTCAACCTTTTTGCGGATGATAATAACCGGCTATTTTATTTGAATTTTAGGATTAAATAGGTTATATTTCCCAAAAATCTGAAACAAAACCGTTTTTATTCTAGGTTTCAGGCGCATTAATTTCAATCAACTGTTTTCAACAGGTATAATATTTTCATTTCGGACAATCAACGCACCGCCATATCCGGCGGCTTGCGTTGATCGGTTTGTTTCAACCATTTACCGGCATCTTTTTTAAACCAAAGGAGGGTACATGAAGACAACGATTATGGAAGTCATGAAAAGCACCGTAGACAAATTTGGAAACAAAGTCGCATTGAATACCAAGATTAACGGTGAATGGAAACAGATGACCTGGAATGAATATTATAAACAGATCAGGACCGCAGCCAGGGCATTTATCGGCCTTGGTCTTGAGGCCGGCAAAGCAGTCAGTATTCTGGGCAGCAATTGCCCCCAGTGGTTTATCAGCGATCTGGCCGGCATATTTGCCGGGGCGGTGCCGGGGGGTATTTATACGACCAACAGCCCGGAGCAGTGCCAGTATATTGCCGAACACAGTGAGGCCAATATCGCCGTTGTTGAAAATGCGGAACAGCTGGCAAAATTTAAACAGATTCGCGATCAGCTCCCGGATTTGAAAGCCATCGTCCTGATGAACGGTTCTGATACGGATCCAAATGTTTATTCATGGAGCGACCTGCCGAAGCTCGCTGAAAAGGTTCCTGAAGATGAACTGAATAAACGCATCAAGGCCCAGAAGCCGGATGATACGTGCACATTGATTTATACGTCCGGCACTACCGGCAATCCCAAAGGTGTTATGATCAGTCACGATAATATCACATGGGTCGCCAGGCAGATGTTAAAAACGCTCGATGCAACCGAGGACGAACAGATAATCAGTTATCTGCCGTTAAGCCATATCGCAGAACAGGCTGTCAGCCTTCATGGCCCTTATATTCTTGGGTGTACGGTCTGGTTTGCCGAAAGCATCGATAAACTGGGTGAAAATTTAACTGAAGTCCATCCCACTGTATTTGTCGGTGTGCCTCGTGTATGGGAAAAGATCCAGGCAAAAATGATGGCTGCAGGGGCGCAGAACCCGCCGCTCAAGAAAAAAATCGCCGCATGGGCGAGAGGCAAAGGGATGGTCGGCGGATATGCTTTCCAAAAAGGCGAGCCGATGCCATTCTTATATGGATTGGCCAACAAACTCGTTTTTTCCAAAGTGCGTGAAAAACTTGGGCTTGACCGATGCAGATTTTTTGTCTCTACAGCTGCGCCGATTTCAAAGGATACATTGGAATTTTTCTTAAGCCTTGGAATCCCGATTACGGAAGTCTATGGAATGAGTGAATGTACTGGTCCGGGAACGGTGTCTCTTCCGGAACCCTTTAAATTTGAAACCGGATGGGCCGGTCCCCCAGTCCCCGGGACGGAAATGAAAATTGCCGAAGACGGTGAGGTACTGATGAGAGGCCGCCATGTGTTTAAAGGCTATTTTAAAAATGAAGCCGCAACAAAAGAATCCATTGATGCAGAAGGGTGGCTCCATTCCGGTGATGTTGGGAAAATAGATAACCGAGGATTTTTGAAAATTACGGATCGGAAAAAAGAACTGATCATCACGGCCGGTGGTGAAAATATTCCACCCCAGGTGCTGGAAGGAAAGCTCAAAGCAATTCCGGTTATAAGCCAGGCTGTGGTTATTGGTGACAAGCGGAAATATATGACCGCTTTGTTTACTTTAGATCCGGAAAAAGTCGAGCAGGTAGCGTCTGAAGCCGGCAGCCCTGCAAAGAATTCAGCGGAAGCTGCAAAATGTAAAAAATTTAATGCCTATCTTCAGGGCAAAGTTGAAGAAGTAAATCAATCGCTTGCCCGTGTCCAGACCATTAAAAAGTTTGTCATTCTTCCGCAGGAGCTTTCCATCGAAGGCGAAGAACTGACGCCTACCATGAAATTGAAACGAAGAATCGTCAATGAAAAATACGCTAAAGAAATCGAAAGCATGTACGCATAGGACAGAACACGATATTTTGTTTATGATTCCCATTATCATAACGTAATTCACAGTTCGACCTTACCCCGCCGAATAAAGGTGTCAGATGTCAGGTATGGTATGTCTCATTCCTGACATCTGACCCTTAAACCTCAAAGGAACCCACCATGAGCGAATTGCAGTTTCAGTCTGCCACGCAGCTCTCCCGTTCGATTTTAGACCGCCAAATCAGTTCGCTTGAACTTCTGAATTTTTACAAAGAAAGAATCAACCGGTTGAATCCGAAGATCAATGCGATTGTCGCAACGCAATTTGATGCAGCTGAAAAGAAGGCCCGTGCCGCGGATGACGCGCTGGCGCGGGGAGAGATCCAGGGGCCGCTGCATGGGCTTCCCATAACAGTCAAGGATTCTATCGAAGTGGTCGGAATGCCTTGCACATCTGGATTTCCGGGTCTGAAAAGTCATATGCCCTCCCAAAATGCTGATGCGGTGAAATCCCTGGTGAAGGCCGGGGCTATAATCTTTGCCAAAACCAACCTGCCGATGTTCGGGCAGGATTTTCAAAGTTTCAATGACGTATACGGGCAGACAAATAATCCCTGGGATGTTTCACGGGTACCCGGTGGATCCTCCGGCGGTTCTGCCGCCGCCCTGGCTGCCGGTCTGACAGGATTGGAAGTCGGAAGCGATATCGGCGGTTCCATCCGCAACCCCTCGCATTTCTGCGGTGTTTACGGTCATAAACCAACCTTTGATATTGTTTCATTTAAGGGTCATATTCCGCCGTTTCCTGGTCTCTTCCCCGGGGATTATTCCATGAGCGGCGATATCGCGGTCATCGGTCCCCTTGCCAGAAGTGCCGAAGACCTGGATCTTGTCATGGGTATCATCACTAAACCGCAGAAACCGAATCGGATTGCCTGGAACCTTGAATTGCCGCCTCCGCGAAAGAAAAGTCTGAAAGAATGCCGTGTCGGCGTGTGGCTTGATGATCCTGATTTTCCTGTGGACACGAATGTGGGTGATTGTATCCAGCATCTGGTGGATGACCTCTCCCTGGCCGGTGTTTTAATCGAAGAAAAAAAACCGGATATCTGTTTCCGGGACAGCCATGATATTTATACCAGGCTTTTGACCGCAGTTCCTAATTCCAGTTTGTCAAAAGAGATTTTTGAACATTTTCGAGAGGAAGCGCCGAAACTGGCAATAGAAGACAAAACCTTCCGGGCCCAGCTGATCCGTGGGACTACAATGCTTCATCGCGACTGGATTGTGCTCGATTTTATGAGGCTGATGATGCGTCAGAAATGGGCGGATTATTTTAAAGACTTTGACGTCCTGTTATGCCCCGCCGTTGCCGTGACTGCTTTTGAACATGATCACAGCGATTTTTTGGAGCGCACCCTGATGGTCAACAACACGACCCGTCCTTATTTCGATACCCTGTCCGCATGGGCAGGTCTGACATGTGTGTCCTATCTGCCTGCCACCATTGCCCCAATTGGACTTTCGGCAAACGGTTTGCCGGTGGGTATTCAGATTGTAGGACCCTACCTTGAAGACAGAACGCCGATCCATTTTGCCGGCATGCTTGATGAGATGACAGGAGGCTTCAAGCCGCCCCCGGGATTTTAAAATTACTATTTAACGCATCGCAGAAATAAGATGAAACCAAAAAAAAGAAGCCGAACAGCCGAAATGGCTGCTGTAATACGTGCTATGCATTATGCTTATGAATCGCCGATTGTATTTGAGGATCCGTTTGCCGTTCATTTAGCCGGTCCGGTTTGGCGTTTTTTATGTAAGAGTCGGTTACTTTATCTTTTCGCAACACGAACCATATACAAATCACTTGATCCGATACGCCGGCAGATTCTTGCAAGGGCCCGTTATGCCGAAGATAAACTCGAAAAAGCATTAGATTCCGGTATCAGGCAGTATGTCATCATTGGGGCGGGTTTAGATTCTTTTGCGCTGAGAAGAAAAGAGCTTGATGGCAAAATCAATATCTATGAATTGGATCATCCGGCGACCCAGGAAG
>JAHECJ010000127.1:3188-6548 GCA_024641805.1 Desulfococcus sp. | reverse complement strand
AGGTTGAAGATTTCCAGGCGGGAAATCCGTCCGTTGCAATCATAGAGCATTTCCAGGACGTCTTCCACTTTCCGGTCAGTCAGATTCAGAGTAATTCGATATCCGGAATGCAATTCCGCCAGACGGTCGATTAGCTCACGGGGCGACAGCTGCATCAGCAGAGGAATCGGGGTGATGGTGCAGGACTTTTGGATATCCGGAATCAGGGGATTCTGCTCGGGCTTTAAAAACCGTTCATGCACGGTATCCACCGTCATCAGATTCATTTTAACGACCAGCGCCTCGATGCGTTCCTGTTCATCGGCATCTGCATGTGCATACCGCTCCCTCAGCCGGCTGAGCTTTTCTTGTAAAAGCGGCAGTAACCGGACATGAATAAATTTGGCCAGATGGAGCTTTGACGCCTGGCCTGTCCCGACAAATGCGTAAAAACTCTCCGAATTCAGCATCGGCAGGTTGATTTCAAACTCCCGGTTAATGGACATCCGATGCTGTTCGTTGAACGCATCAAAAACAGCCATCACGTATTCCTGCTGATGATCGGACACAGCCCTGCCGTTGTTCATAAATGCCCGGACCGGCTCCTGATCCAGAAAACGGAGAAAATCCCTGGAATCGGCAAATCCCCTCGGCACCCATATAATCTGGGCGAATCCCCCGTAAAAAGAAGCGGAAAACTCAATTCCGATGCGGACCATGATTCCCATGGTGGCAGCGGCTTCCATTAACTCCGCCGCAGTCTCGGGCCGGATATAATTATAATAGATAACGCGCAGGCGGCGAATCCCTTTTATCCAGGCATCCATAATCAGGTGAGTGGCCGATTTCCGGCCTTTGGTATTGGCATCATGCACGTGATCATCAAAGGCGAGTTGGTTCCATTCCTCCGGCATTTCCAGCAGATGATACCGTTCCAGATAGTCTCGCACAATTCTGGGTTTTCCGGACGCGACTATGCTGAAGTCCCGGGCCAGTTTCAACTGCCGCGTATAATTTCCGTGGGCCCTCACCAACTCCTTCATAATCTCCAGCAGCACCCTGGCCGTGTTTTTCTGAAGTCCCTGGTCTGCGCTGCACAATACTTCGTCTCTGAGGGCTCGAAGCGCATTCAGACGGTTCTCAATCTGACCGCGTTCAAGGGATGCCAGAAGATGGATAACGGCATACGCAATGCGAAGCCCCTTGGACTCTGCCATTTCCTTGATTCCGCGGGGATGGAAATACTGAAAGAATCGCCGCTGATCATTGAACTGTGAACTATCACCGGTTATCATGTCGTTGACAATGCTGAGCAGACGGTGGTCACGCTTGTCAAAAAACAGTTTTGAGGTGGGAAAAGACGTGTGCTGATTCAAAAAATTGACTCCTGACCGTTCGCGTCCCGAACCGGCCGAATGCCGCCGAGACTGAAGAACAGACTAAATTTTTAAAATTTTATCAAAGCATATACCACCTTGTCCATAAAAATAACCCACGTCCGGTAAATCCGCTAACAATTAAAACAGTTATAGGGGCACTCTTTTTTTACAAAATTTCATATTCACCCGGATCATTGGAAGAAATCAGATTTTCCTGTTGATGCCGTTAGCCGGATATTATATATTGTTATAGTTAATTAACCGGTTCGGCCTGTAATTTTAAGCGAGGCAATCAATTTACCCCAAGTTGCCGGGTTCAATACAATGAAATCAATTTACGTCAACAGCGAAAACAAAGCGACCATTGCATGCCCGGGGTGCGGACGAACAAAGGTGATTGATGCATCGAAATTTATGAATACCGACGGGCCGGTTAAAATAAAATACAAATTCAAATGCGATTTCTGCGCCCGGAAATTAAAAAAATCCACGGACCTGAACGATACAGAACCTTCTTCTGACCACACACACATCGTTGTTCTTGAAAGAAGAAAATTTTTCCGGAAAAAAGTGGATTTACCCGGAGTTTTAATTAATGAGCACGGAAAACAGGAATTGATTTTGGTCAATGATTTGTCCCAAACCGGACTGAAATTTATACTAAAATCCCCCTGGCCGCTCAATATTGGCGAGAAAATAACCATCCGGTTTCATTTGGATAACACCCAGAGAACACTCATCCTAAAAGAAGCCTTCGTCAAAAAAATTGCGGGAATGACGATCAGTGTCGAGTTTGCTTCGTTCCGTACTTTCAGCGAAGCCGACAAAGCCATTGGATTTTATTTAATGAATTAAATATCAAACACTGATTTTCGTTATTTTAAAAAGCAAATCACCTTTCTTCTTATCCCTTATTCCAACATCATTTTACCGGGTTTATCCTTCGGCCGCCTGCATGGATGCATCAGCGGGAATTCCGAAAGTTCCGTCCATCATGAAAAACAGGTGCGCAGGTCCCATGGTTTTTATATAACTACCCAGAAAATCAAAATATTAACATTTTAGTCACCATTCATAACGCCATTATTCGACAGGTCCGCATAGAATGCTTTTTGCTTGATTTAACAGGGCAAACATGTGACAAACTCCTTCATATGACAGCCTGAAGCAAATCTCGAATTTAATATTAATCTAAATATTACAGAAACTTAAAACATACAAGAGACAGTCAATGATGGGAATTGAAATTTTTTTTCTTGCGGTTGCATGCTTATTGATTTTTGCGGTAATGGATCTGATCGTCGGTGTGGCCAATGATGCGGTGAACTTCCTGAACTCATCCATTGGTTCAAAAGTGGCGCCTTATAAAGTAATCCTTGTCATTGCAAGCCTGGGTATTCTGGCCGGCGTAACCTTTTCCAGCGGCATGATGGAAGTTGCCCGAAAGGGCATCTTTCATCCTCAGTTTTTTACCATGCCCGAACTGATGATGATCTTCATTGCCGTCATGGTGACGGACATTCTGCTTTTAGATCTTTTTAACACCCATGGGCTTCCAACATCCACCACTGTGTCAATTGTTTTTGATTTGCTGGGCGCAGCCGTGGCCATGTCCGTCATTAAAATCATGCATGCCGATGGCGACGCAATGACGCTCGGAGAATATATCAACACCGGCAAAGCCATGATTATTGTATTTGGTATTCTTCTATCCATTATTGTGGCGTTTATCAGCGGTGCGGTGGTGCAGTTTATTTCCCGCCTGATATTTACCTTTGATTATCACAAAAAGCTCAAAAGATACGGCGCGGTCTGGGGCGGTGTCGCCATGTCGGTCATTACCTTCTTTGTACTGGTAAAGGGCGCCAGCGGCGCCTCTTTTATAACTGACGAAACCGTTGCCTGGATCATGACTCATACATTACTGATTTTGTTCATGATTTTTATCTTCACTGCCGTAGTTTTTCAAATTCTGATTTCTTTCTTTAAAGTCAACATCCCC
>JAHECJ010000127.1:0-3178 GCA_024641805.1 Desulfococcus sp. | reverse complement strand
AAACCGATTGTGCTGGTGGGAACCTTTGCCCTGGCCATGGCGTTTGCCGCCAATGACCTCGTTAATTTTATCGGTGTTCCTCTGGCCGGGCTGTATGCCTACAAAACGGCCATCGCCTCCGCATCCCCGCTGACAATTACCATGGGGGCGCTGAGTCAAAAGGTCCAATCCCAGACATCCCTGCTGCTAATCTCAGGTGTCATCATGGTGTTGACCCTGTGGTTCTCCAAAAAAGCAAGAACCGTCACCGAAACGGAGATCAGCCTGGGGAAACAGGAAGAAGGGTCCGAACGATTTGAATCTATCTGGCTTTCACGGACCATTGTCAATATGGTTGGGTCCATGATGAGCGTTTTCAAAGTCTTTTTCCCGGACAATGTCCGGGGATTTATTGCCCACCGTATTGATCCCGGCAATTATAAACCCTCTAAAACCCATACCGAACGGCCTTCCTTTGACCTGATCCGCGCATCGGTCAATCTCATGGTAGCAACTGCCGTGGTTTCATTTGCAACGTCCATGAAACTGCCTCTCTCCACGACCTATGTCACTTTCATGGTGGCCATGGGCAGTTCGTTTTCCGATCAGGCCTGGGGTCGGGAAAGCGCGGTATACCGGATTACGGGTGTTCTGACGGTTATCGGCGGATGGTTCATGACAGCGCTGATTGCTTTTGTTACGTCCTTTATCTTTGCCAATATCATCTTCTACTTTCAGGTACCGGGATTTTTTGCCCTGCTTTTGTTTGCCGGCGTCATGGTTGTAAAAAACCATCACAAGCACAAAGGAATCGTAGAGAAAACAGAAAGCCTGAAAATTTTTAACTTAACCCAGGTCAGCGATGCCCACATGGCCATCTCCAACACCTTTGATCATATGGCATATCTGCTCAAAGACATCCGGGAATCCTTTGATATGACCTTTGACGCGCTGTTTAAGGAAGACCTTGTCCGGTTAAGTATGGAGCGGAAAAAAGTTAAAGATATCCAGCTCGGGGCCAATATTATCATGGCCAATATTTTTAAAGTATTGCGTCTGCAGCAGAAAAGAGACACCAGAATCTCGTATAAATACGCCCAGACCATACGGCGGCTGCAAAAGCTCTCTGACGGTCACCGCGATACAGTCCTCCGGTCTTATAAGCATATCGGAAATAACCACAAAGGACTTTTGGACGTTCAAATCGAGGAACTCAAAAAAATTAAAATATGCATCCTGGATATCTTTTTAAAAGTCGAGAATTCTTTTAGAAAGAAGGAGATCTTTAATTATCAGAATGTCATTGATCAGTATCAGTATATGCGGGAACTGGCGAACCAGTTCAACCAGTGCCAGATTGACCGCATCCGGCGCGATGAATCTCACACGCGCCTGAGCATCCTGTTTTACGCCATTGTCGGCAACTGTCTGATGATGGCCAAGCAGAACATAAAACTTCTTGAAATTTTTAATGAATCCTTCAAGTTTGACAAGGATGTGGCGCAATCCTACCTTACCATTGATTCACAATAATTTTTTTTAGACATGAACAGGTGAAGCGTGAGTCTGTTAGACAAAACGCCATTATCAAAATGGTGGGCCGAAGCAAAAGAAAATTATAATCCCGAAGAGGTTATTAAGTTTCTTTTAAATAATAAAGATAAACTGGAAGAATCACTGGCAAAGCTTGACGGTAGAAAACGCCTGTACAATGCATCGGACAGGATGTTTGCATTTTTTTCCCGACTGGCAGGCGCTGCCGACCGGATATCCGAGAAAATGCAGCATTACCTGATGCGCTTTTCCTGGTTCCGAGGGTTTATCGAAAAAGCCAGAGACTGGAAAAACCATCTGAATTTCAGGGAATTGATCGAGTTCGCCCGAACCAAATTATATTCCCTCAGACATGCCCCTCACAATGAAATGGCCATCAAACTGCTTGAAGAAATTGTTGAATTTACCTCAAAACATGGCCTGGATATCAATACGCATTTTCCGGAAGCCCGGCAAAAACTCCTTGAAAAAAAGAACCAACTGCTTCAGCACAAATTTTTCCAGGAATTTTCAAAAACCAGGCTGGAACAGCTGCTGGCCATACGGTTTTCGTTTGACCGATGTATTTTTCCGGTATTGCCGGACAACGCCTTCTGGCACAAATTTTTTGAATCGGCGGAAAAGAAAAAAGTTATTGATATTATTCTGGTTGACGCCAATGGAAAACGCACTTCATTTAAAAACAGTTCCGCCGAGGAAATCGCATCCACGGATACCGTTAAAACGCTGCGCAAACTATCAGAGATAAAAAACCAGGGCCGCCGTATTTTTTTTGTGGGCCATCATGAGGGATATCTGGGACCGTATTTTGTCCGAAGCGTGATCCGGAAACTGGGATTTCACAACCTGACTAAAAATTGCAACACGGTTGTCGGTCCCCGGATGTTTTCCAATGTTGTCTTGCGAAACGGAGCGGCCAATGTCGGCAATCTTTTTATTACCGTGCCGTCTCAAAAAACAACCGCCATCAAGACCCAGGGACTGGCCGACGAATTGCGAAAAACCGCCAAACGGACCCAATGCCTCATAAAATTACCGGATGCGGGATTGTATTTGATTAAAAAACTTGAGTTTGAAGATTTCATGAAAGCCGTCGTGCACGGCACGCCCGAAAAATTCACCGAGCACACGGATTTTTTTGATGCGGCAACAAAAAAAGAGCTGATCACTTTTCTGGAAACTGAAAATTTTGCAGACGCCATGAAAGATTTTTCCCGGGAAGATTATTATCTTTTTAAGAATGTCATGAAAGAATGCTTTCTCATATTTCCGGAAGGATCGCGCTCTTATACCGACCCGGATGGCGGGGTGGTTATTAAATATGTCAATCCCAAGTATTTACAAGCGTATATGCGGTCGGGTGATTTTATTGCGCCGATCAACCTGGTGGGTGGATCGGATATTACCCGGGGATGGCATCTGCGTTCCGCAAAACTGGGAATTTCCATGGGTGAACCCGTTGAGGTAACCGAAGAAATGATTGAGAATTACGAGGAAGAAGGGGTCAACATCATGCGGGGAATCGCCCAACTGCCCAATATCAAAGATGTTCGATTTAAAGAGGAAGTTCAGTATAAAAGGCTCACAGATCAGGCAATGTGAATGGGCAAATGGATGCGCGACGATACCGGCATCCCATGACCAA
>JAHECJ010000126.1 GCA_024641805.1 Desulfococcus sp. | reverse complement strand
GTTGATGAGTTCCTGGGGATGCTCCACCCGGCAGCCGAGGGCAAAGTTTTTGGTCCGGAATAAAACGCCTTTGCGCATCAGCATGCGATAGGTCTCATGGGCGCTGTGGCCCGGGGCAATGATAAAATAGTCGGCTTCAATGGTATCGGCGTCGGTAATCGCAGCATTGACCCGGCGGTTTTGAATTTTCAAATCTCCCAGGAAAGTTTCAAAAAGAATCGTGCCGCCGATATTTATGAAATCATTTCTCAGGTATCTGACGATTTTTTTTAAATGGTTGCTGCCCAGGTGGGGGTGGGCCATGTACGCAATTTCTTCGGGCGCGCCGGCCGAAATATAGCTTTCGATGATAAACTGCTTTTCTTTTGATATGTTTTTGGTACGGGAGGTGAGTTTCCCGTCGGAAAAGGTGCCGGCCCCCCCCTCACCAAACGCATAGTTGCCCATGGGATCGAATTTGCCGGTGCTTTCAAAGGTCCGGATGCCGTCCGCCCGCCGGGTCACATCCGCGCCTCTTTCGATAATGGTCACGGAAAATCCCGCTTTCTGCAAAACAAACGCAGAAAAAAAGCCCGCAGGACCGCTGCCCACCACCACGATTTTCTCATCTCTTTTTTGAAACGGGATTTGCAGCGACGGAGCTGGGGTCCGGTCCGGTCCTGTAATCTCGTGGGACACCACCTCGATCTTAATCAGCCAGAAGATATTGCTTTTCTTCCGGGCATCCAGGCTTTTACTTTCAATCTGATATGAAAATTCTTTGAGGCCCAGCTCTTTTTGGATTTGCTTTTTGAGCTGGTCCTCATCGTACCCGGTCGGCAGCTTTAATGTAATTTCTTTGTAACCCATGGGTATATATCTAAATAGATGTTGTTATGAACTATTTCATTCTTTGTTTGTTGTGCATTGTAAAAAAAGACAGTTCGTGAAAAGTTCAGGTTTGTTCCGGTCCGGTCTTCACGGCCGGCTGAACCGGTCGTCGGATTTTCGGTTAATTTCTGTTTTCACAAGCGTTTCCAGCCAACCGGTCCGGACATCTTTCTGGGCATCAAATTCAGGGACATAGGGTTTGATGTCCAGCAGCGGCGTATTGTCCAGCACGTCAATGTTTTCTATGTAAAGGATTCGGCCGTCCACCCGCTTGAGTTTAACAATCGACAGGCCGATGGGATTGGGTCGCTTCGGGGCGCGTGTCGCAAACACCCCGTGGGGTTTTGTGTCCAGAAACGGAACAATTTTAAGCTGATAGCCGCTGGATTGATGAAAAAAATACAAGAGAATGATATGTGAAAAACCGTCCAGGTCTTTCAATCCGGCCGCAAAAGTTTCAAAAACTTCCACCGTCCCTGAAATACCTTTGGCGCCGGCGGGCTGAATGGGCATGTCTTCAGGCTTCGTAAAAGGGGTTCGGATAGTGCCGATGGGCGTGTATTCGATTTTCATTTTTTTAAGCGTATCTATATCATGGATTTTATTTCAGATGAGGTGGTTTGAATTTATGTATATCAAAGTCGTCTTTGCACCTCAATGATTATTAATATTTCATGATTTCAATTATTTGCTTGATGCCTTACGGTCTGCATTGCCGGCGGCCTGTGTAAACTTTTATTTTTATTTCAGTTTTTTGACAATTCCATTATGGTAATGTGAAGAAATATTGTCAGCAATGAAAGCATAAGAAAACCGGGATCACGTGTTCGTCAAAAGGAAATCAAATGATACAGATTGACAGAAACAGGAAAATACATGGGCGGCAGATCGCAATCACCACCTATGATTACGGAACTGAAGCAGTGGTGGTCGAGGGTCGTCTGACCGACAACCGTTATACGAAAACATACTATTTCAGCGACGGCAAGTCCCGTCCGCCCGGCATTGTCCATGATCTGGTGATCCGGATGGTCGTCAAAGGGCCGAAACTGGTCATTGAAGATATTGACGTAGATATGGAAACCGTTCCCAGGGAAGACTGCCGTGAGGTTTTAAACACCTTAAAACCGTTGATCGGGATGAAAATACGGGCCGGTTTTACGGAAAAGGTCAAGGCCAAAATCGGCGGCGCTAATGGGTGTACCCATCTGGCGGCTCTGGTGCTTGCCATGGCGCCGGCGGCGGTTCAGGGTGCGTGGTCCGCGGTTGCCCGGCAACCCGTTGACCCGGCGAAATATTCCGTCGCGGCTTTGAGTTTTCTGGAAAATACCTGCTGGGTCTGGCGGTCGGACGGGGACCTGATGAAGGAAACAAAGGCAAAACTGGCGGGAAAACAGGAAAGCCGCTGAGGAAAAGTCTGTATTTTTCAACGAACATTTACTTTTTGGTTTCAGGTTTCAGGACTATTCGTGTTTCTGATGCCTGACACCTGACACCTGATTCTATGCAATTTTAATCAAAATCGAATATTCATTGCACAATCGTGTCTTTATAGTAATACAAGAACACATAAAACAGTTTCTATTCCATCCTTCGGCTGATTCTTGTCAGCCGCCTCACCCCGTATGTCATTGAAAAAATCACAGTGAAAATACTGATCAGTACAGCCAGCGTAAATGCGCCGAAGATCCACACCCATTGGGACATGTGGATGCTCCGGTCATAAATCCCGGACATGAAGATCCGGTAGACTGGACCGGCTTCAAGGGAGATGACGGCGGTGATATACACTGCGGCGATCATCATGAAGATGAGGCCGCCGAAGCTGGTAATCGCCTGGGCCGCATTTTCCGAGTTGAAATCCGGATAGGCGGCGCCCAGCCCGATCCCTAAAGCCACCACCGTCGGGACGATGAAAAGAATCGTGATAATCGACAGCCACATCATAAACGGGGACACCTGGAGCAGGATGTTGGTGGCGATAATCAGTCCTTCGGTTAAAATCAGCAGCGGTACAAAATAAATAAAATATTTGATCCACAAAAATGTTTTAAGCCGGATGGGGGATGACGCCACGATCCAGAAAGCTTCTCCCTCCAGGCTGACCGCCGGATACGCGAACCGGCCGGTGATGGCGGTCAGAACAAAGGACGCCAGCCCGATATTTAAAAATGCCAGAATGTTCTGAAGATAGACGGTTTTGATCGGGGCCCGTTCCAGGGGCAGCACTTTAAAATTATATATGTAAATCACGATCAGTGCGAGGATCAGAAAAATCTGGGACCACTGGGTCTGGTCCCGGAAAAAAACTTTAATTTCTTTGATCACATAGGCCTGCACATGCATTGGCAGAAAGGACAATACGCGGGGATTTTGCGGCACTCTGGGTTTGCGCAGGGTCTTGCGGGCCGTCTGGCTTTTGGAAACGCCCTTCATGTAAATGGCATCCGCGATAATCAGGGATATGAAAATCATGGCCCCGCCGCAGGCAGCGAGCAGTGAAAAGTTTAAATACAGGGTATGGGTGATGCCGGTCAGCGATGCCTGGATGGCGTCAAAAGCCCATGTCGACGGCAGATACGGGGCGGACGGCGTTTGAAGGATTTTCAGGTAGCTTAAGAAAGATTCAAAGGCTTCCGGATCCACCAGACGTTCAGGCCGAACCACCCGAAAAGCTAAATACAACAGGAGAAAGAGCAGCAATCCTAAAAAGACAAAGACACTTTTGATTCGTCCCGGCGGGATGATGATAACCGTCACCATGACCACCACCGCGCTGATAATTGAGGCGATCAGGGAGAGCAGCAGAAGCACCAGGAGGATCAGAATATAAAAAAAAAGGCCGGCCTTAAAGACAATGCCGTATGAAATCAGCACCGGCAGGGTGAATATGATAATGGTCCAGGAACTGTCCACCGCGCTTTCAATCCATCGGGCGCAGAAAATTTTATAGGTTTTGACCGGCATGGCATGCACCAGCAGCAGGTCCTTGCTGAGAAACAGTTTGGACAGCGCGGTGAGGATGCTGGAGAACACCAGCAGGGAAAAATAAATAACCATCACCATGGACAGCAGTTTCCAGGCCAGGATATTGCCGAGTTCTTCGATGCTTTGAAAATACGACAGCAGGCGCAGGGAGACGGCAAACAGGCCTCCCCAGAATGCCACGCCGATGATGCCGAGCAGGAGCAGGCGGGCGGTATTCCCTTTCTTATTTCGGAAGGACAGCAGGCGCGGGGTCATCAGGGTGAGGATGTCGTTCATGGAGAGACTCCCGGCACATCCGAATACCCCTGGTGGAAAGATTCTTCCCGGGTGAGTTTTAAAAATACGGATTCAAGGTCTCCGGACGAGGCGTGGGCCTGAATTTTCAGATCATCCAGCGTGCCGGTGGCGATGAGTCTGCCTTTCTGGATAATGCCGATTTTGTCGCACAGGTCCTGGGCAATGCTTAAGGTGTGGGTGGAAATAAAAAAGGTGACCCCGCTGTCGGCCAGTTCACGAAATAAATTCTTGACCATTTTAATCCCGGCAGGATCCAGCCCGATCATTGGTTCGTCCACAATGATGATTTTCGGATCATGGAGGATGGCCGCGGACATAATCAGCCGTTGCTTCATGCCGTGGGAATATGCCTCAATGAGTTCGTTTTTCCAGTCGATCAGGGAAAACATATCCAGAAGGCTTTCGGCTTTTTTAAGAAAGCCGGACGGTTCCACCCCGTAAAGATCGGCGGTGAATTTCAGAAATTCCAATCCCGTGAGTTTTTCGTATAAATAGGGCCGGTCCGGGATAAATCCGATCTGCTGCTTGGCCTTTTCAGGATCCTGACGGATATCCATGTCCCGGATAATAATTTTTCCGTCGTCCGGCTCGATCAGCCCGGCCAGCATTTTTATGGTGGTGGTTTTTCCCGCGCCATTGGGTCCGATAAACCCGAAAATCGTCCCTTTTGGAACAAACAAATTCAGCCGGTTCACCGCCAGCAGGCTTCCATACCGCTTGGTCAGATTTTTGGTTTCGATCATATGGTTACCTGATTGAATTGGATGTTGAATGTTCGATGCTCAGTTTTTACCTTCAGCCTTCCACCTTAAACCTTATGCCTGTCGTTATTCCCTTTCCTCGATCACCCTGATTCCCACCCGGTCGATTACCGGAATTAATTCCAGCTGTGACTGCGGGTTGCCGCTGGCGAACCGGATTCGGGCCGCGTCCGCCGGCATCAGGTCGAACACCGCGTCGGCGGTGATCCATTTGCTCACGTACAGCAGATTCCAAGCATGATAATAGAATCGGCCATTTAAATACACCAGTCCGGATTCGATCTTTGAGGGGATTCCTGCTGCCCGAGCCAGGGCAGCCAGGAGGACCGCGTGCTCATTGCAGTCGCCGATGCGGTTCTCCAGGGTGGTAACCGCATCGGGTATGGAGATGACCGGACGCTTTTCAATGTTTTTAAACACCCAGCCCACCAGCTTTTTTGCTTTTTCAAGGGGCGGATCGTCCGGAGAAACGATTTTTGCCGCCATTTCGGATATTTTGGGGTGATCGGATTCAATAAACGGTTCGGCCGATAAAAATGGTTTCAGCGCTTCCGGGTTTAAATTTTCCGATTTTTCCGGAAGGTCTTTCAGGTTCTCTCTGGCAATGCTTAACATATTCCCCGAAAGCGTCTGCTGGAGCGTCTGGCGTCCGCCATTCAAATAAAGGCCGTCTGTTTCGATGCCGCTCAATTCCACCTTTAAAAACGTCAATTTTCTTGGATTTTCGATGGTCACATTGCTTTTGACGGATGCGATTTCAGTGATATCTTCAGCGCCTGCCGTTTCTGAAAGCCCGGCCAAAGCCATTTCTTTGCTTGTTTTTTCAAGGGTCATTCCAAGCAATCCCTTTTCCCGGATAATTTCTCCGTTTTCATCCATCCATGCGGTCTGGACAGCCCCCTTGAACGTGAGCGTCAGTTTCGTGGTTTTCGTGGGAAGCCCCATGCTGGCGATTTCTTCTTCACCGATCACCTTGACGGTCACCGGTTCCTGGCTCATGGTGGCCGGGTCAAAGATATAAAATGACGCCTGATCTTTTTGGGTCCGTTTAAAATCCCGGGCGGCGGCATGCAGCACCACTCCGGTCAGATGAGGGACATGGGCCAGTTGAATTTCGTCTGTTTTCGGGGCTCCGCTGAGATTGTTTGTAACCGCCAGTTTATTGCCGGGTTTCATTTTTCCCGAAGCCTCAAAATTAAACTGTCCGGACCGGAGTTTAAAATCAAACGAGTCCAGGGAGAGGTCTTGTTTGAGTGCGGCTGCGGTGGTCATCTGAACATCCTGGGACAATCCCATGAGATTCATCCGCATGAACAGGGTCTCATCCATGTGGTAACCGGTATCCTGCTTTGTGAGAACCGAATGGGAATATCCGATTTTCCGGTCCTTGAGAAAGAGGTTCATCCAGGTGTCATTTTCAGGCAGCGTGTCCGGAGAGAGGGATGTGTTGGTTCCTGTTTCAGGGAAAAACCGGGCCGGCAGATCCAGACGGACGGCCATGAGGATGACAAATATCAGGATAAAGCCTGCGGCTGCCCACCAGATTCGTTTCATGAGGAGGTCACCTTATTTTGTTTACATATCGCACGGTTTGTTTGAACGCCGATAAATCCTGGCTACAGAACTCTTTTGAAACTCTTTTCTAAGGTCTTCACCGGCCACTGAAC
>JAHECJ010000125.1 GCA_024641805.1 Desulfococcus sp. | reverse complement strand
TTGTTTCAGACCTTCGCGCGCCCACACCTTCGGCTGCGGCCGAACTCGTGGTGCCGGTCAAAGAAGAACTGATGCATCGCCGAAATCTTCTCTTAAAGCAGCTTCAGGCGCGATTTGGCCAATATCTTCGAAACCGGCTCAATATTATCCGGAACCTGACGAAACACCTGACGAACCCCAGGAAAAGGCTCGATGACCTGGCTCTCCGATTAGATGATGGTCTTATGCGACTGACACGTTCTTTCAAACAATCGGTCCTCCAAAACCAGCAGCAGCTCTTTTGGCTGTCGGAACGGCTGAAAAAAAGTTCTCCTCGGCATCGTATCAGCACACTGCGGGATTTTGTCTCCCATCGCAAGGAAAAACTTTTGCAATTAATGGATACTCTGATAAATATCAATCGATTGACTGTAAAGGAATCCAACGGCCGCCTGAACGCCTTAAATCCTCTTTCTGTGCTTGACCGGGGGTTCAGCATCACCCGCACATTGCCGGATAAAGCCATTATTACAGATGCAAATACTGTCTCTCCCGGCCAGTTGCTTGAAATATTACTGGCCAGAGGAACCCTGACATGTCGTGTTGAAAAGGAAAAATTCGATGGCAAAAAAGATGACATTTGAAGATTCAATGACACAATTGGAAAAAATTGTTGAAGATCTTGAAGCCGGTGACCTGCCGCTTGAGACAGCGATTAAAAAGTTCGAAGAAGGTGTCCGCCTATCAAAGTTCTGCTTAGATAAACTTGACGAAACGGAAAAAAAAGTGACACTGCTGCTGCAGGATCAGAATGGAAAAGTCAAGGAAACGCCGTTCTCTGTGAATGATACCATTAAGGAAGAATAAGTGCCGGATTCAATTTCCCCCCCTCAATTTGACTTCAAAAGCTACCTGGCTGACCAGCGCAATCTTGTCAATCGGGCATTGACAGGAATTATCGAAACGGATTTTACAGATTCCAGGCTTTCTTCCGCCATGCACTATTCCCTTATGGCTTCGGGCAAAAGACTCCGGCCGGTCTTGTGTCTCGCAGCTGCCGAAACAGTCGGGAAAATAAATGATAACGTCATGGTGACTGCCTGTGCTATTGAAATGATTCACACATATTCCCTGATTCATGATGATCTTCCGGGAATGGACAATGACGAGTTGCGCCGCGGCAAACCCACCTGCCATATTCAGTTTGATGAAGCCACTGCCATTCTCGCCGGAGATGCCCTGCTGACCCTGGCATTTGAAATTTTATCCAGGCAATCGACCACGCCTGAAATGGCAGTTGTCTGGCTGCAGGTCATCCATACCATTTCCAAAGCGTCGGGACACCGGGGCATGATTAAAGGTCAGATGAAAGACATTCAGGCAGAGACCTCCTTTGTTTCACTGGACGAACTTAAACAAATCCATCTGTTAAAAACCGGTGCCCTGATTAAAGCATCTGTTATTACTGGCGCCCTGCTGGCTGGCGGAACAGCCGATTCCATAGAACAACTTAAAATATATGCCGAGAATATTGGTTTGGCTTTTCAAGTGGTCGATGACATATTAAACGTTGAAGGCGACGCCTCTAAAATGGGAAAAGCCACCGGAACGGATGCTTCCCGCAATAAATCCACATACCCCGGTTTGTTGGGCGTGAATCAATCCAAACAGTTTGCTGCTGAATTGGTTAACAATGCCTTGCATGCGCTCGAAATTTTTGGTAACAAAGCAAATCCGCTTTCCGCTCTTGCAAGATATATTATTAAAAGAGAGCGTTAGTTTTGTATAAATAAGGAGAACTCCTGATTTGAGCATGCTGGACCGAATCAATTCACCCGGGGACTTAAAAAAAATTCCACGCCAGGACCTGCCGAAACTGGCTCAGGAAATCCGCCAATTGATAGTGGATGTGGTTTCCAAAACCGGCGGTCATCTTGCCTCCAATCTGGGGGTAGTAGAACTTACCATTGCGCTGCATTATGTGTTTGATGTGCCCAAAGATAAAATTATATGGGATGTGGGACATCAGGCATATACACATAAACTGCTGACAGGGCGCAAAAACCGTTTCCATACCTTGCGCCAGCATGGCGGCATCTCGGGATTCCCCAAAATCACCGAAAGTCCATATGACGCATTTACCACTGGACACAGCAGCACTTCGATTTCAGCTGCTCTGGGAATTGCCAGTGCCAAACGTCTGAATCATGAAGATTCAAAAGTCATTGCCGTTATCGGCGACGGATCTATGACTGCCGGTCTTGCCTATGAAGGTCTCAATCAGGCAGGGGATATTCATAAGGATATGATTGTTATATTAAATGACAATGACCTGTCCATCGCACCCAATGTGGGCGCCCTCTCCTCTCTATTAAGCCGCACATTTTCTGCCAAATATCTGCAGGACCTCAAAAAGGAAATGGGAGAATTCCTTCGTTCGCTGCCGAAAATCGGCCAGGATGCTTATCATTACGCCAAACGTGCGGAGGAATCCTTCAAGGCATTCGTCACGCCGGGGATGCTTTTTGAAGCATTTAACTTTGATTATTTCGGCCCCATCAAAGGGCATCGGCTAAATCATTTAATTGACATGTTAAACAATATTAAAAACATTCATGAGCCGGTGCTGCTTCACGTGACCACACAGAAAGGTAAAGGATATGCGCCGGCTGAGAAAAATCCGGTGTATTTTCATGGGGTCGGATGTTTTCAGATTGAAACCGGCAATAAAGTCACCTGCAGTTCAGCGCCTTCCTATACCGAAATATTCGGCAATACAATGGTGGAACTAGCTGAAACCGATGATAAAATTATCGCCGTGACCGCTGCAATGCCAGAAGGGACAGGCCTTGTGAAATTCTCACAGAAATTCCCGAATCGTTTTTTTGACGTCGGCATTGCTGAACAGCATGGCGTGACGTTTGCCGCCGGCCTTGCCGTTGAAGGGATGAAACCGGTGGTCGCCATATATTCCACTTTTTTGCAGCGGGCGTATGATCAGATCCTGCATGATGTGTGCATGGAATCCTTGCCGGTGACCTTTGCCATTGACCGGGGCGGTATTGTTGGCGAAGACGGGCCGACCCATCACGGAATATTTGATCTGTCCTATCTCCGGCCTTTGCCGAACATGGTTGTTATGGCGCCCAAAGATGAAAATGAATTGCGCAGAATGCTTCTCACCGCCATCAATTATCCCGGGCCTGCTGCCTTAAGGTATCCCCGCGGAAGCGGCGCCAATGTCGCAATTGATAAACAGATTGAACCGCTGCCCATCGGCAAAGGCGAAATTTTAACCCATGGCAAGGATGTGTTGATTTTAGCCATCGGTACTTCCGTGATGGATGCATTGGAAGCCCATCGGATACTTTCCGAAAAAAGTATTTTTGCAACGGTTGTTAACTGCCGTTTTGTAAAACCGCTGGATGCTGAATTAATCTGCCATTTAGCAAAAGAAATTCCTCAAATCATCACAGTAGAAGAAAATCTCCGTCAGGGCGGTTTCGGCAGCGCCGTCCTGGAAATGCTCCAGGACGAAGGCATAAATGATGTTCAGGTTAAACGCCTGGGAATTCAGGATACATTTGTCGAGCACGGTCCAAGAAGTATTTTGTGCGCAAAATACGGCATTGATGCCCATGCAATTATCACTGCAGCAGAGTCAATGAAAAACAGCTCCCCTCATAACTTATAATTAATTTATCGCGACAAATGGCGGCAATCGAAAAAAAACGCCTGGATGTTCTGGTTTTCGAAAAAGGACTGGCAAACAGCCGCCAACGTGCCAGTGCTCTTATTATGGCCGGCAATATTCTTGTCAATGATCAGCCAATGGATAAGCCGGGTGCAATGGTTCCCCCGGATGCTTCGATTGTGAATAAAGGGTCCGAACTTCCGTTTGTGAGCCGCGGCGGATTCAAGATCGAAAAAGCGATTCAATCGCTTGACCTCGATGTCAAGGGTTTTGTGTGCCTGGATGTGGGTGCTTCAACCGGAGGTTTTACCGACTGCCTGCTTCAGCACGGCGCCCATCGTGTCTACGCCATTGATGTCGGCTATGGGCAGCTGGACTGGAGGTTGCGACAAGATCCCCGGGTGATCGTGATCGAAAGAACGAATATCCGTTATGTCACGGAAGAATTACTGCCGGAGGCCTTTGATTTAATCAGTATCGACGTTTCCTTCATTTCGTTACGGCTTGTAATTCCTGTGATTAAAAAATTTTTAAAAAATGACGGGAAAATACTGGCGTTGATCAAGCCGCAGTTTGAAGTCGGCAAAAACCAAGTGGGCAAGGGAGGCGTGGTAAAAGATCCGGTGCTGCATCAATCCTTGATTGAAGAGTTATCAGATTTTTTCAGAACCGAAGGGCTGGCAGCCGGTCCTGTTATCCCCTCTCCTATTCTCGGTCCCAAGGGAAATAAGGAATTTATTATATGTTTAATGATGTCGTAATCTAAAATTTTACGGCCATTGTACCGGTATCCAGTTCAATAATCGCTTTGGGGTTGATTTTTTAAAATTATATATATAGATATTTTTAATCGTATTTTAGGATAGGATCAACAAATCTTGCAGAGAGGAGTTAAAATACTGAAATGACGGAAAAATCAAGAAATATCGCGCTCA
This sequence comes from Desulfococcus sp., assembly GCA_024641805.1. Lineage (GTDB taxonomy): Bacteria > Desulfobacterota > Desulfobacteria > Desulfobacterales > Desulfosalsimonadaceae > SURF-3. The sequence goes on along the minus strand of JAHECJ010000125.1, from coordinate 1,977 downwards.
TTGGCCAAGGCGGTGCCGGAAAAACTTCCCTGGCAGAAGCCATGCTGTTTAATACAGGAGTGACAACCCGACTCGGAAGTGTGGATGCCGGAAATTCAGTCATGGATTTCGAGCCTGAGGAATTAAAACGTAAAGCCAGCATCAGCACGGCTTTTCATCAATTTGAATGGAAAAAAAATTCCATCACGATCATCGACACACCGGGGGATCAAAATTTTATTTCTGATACAAAACTTTGTATGCAGGCGGCAGACAGCGCCTTGCTGGTTATTGACGCGATTGATGGAGTTAAATTCCAATCTGAACAGGCATGGGAATTCGCCGAACTGTTCAATCTGCCTGTTGCAATCTTTGTTAATAAAGTTGACAGAGAGCGAGCGGATTTTCAACGGGCATTTCAAGATGCCGCAGGAATTTTCAGCCCCAAACCGATTATGCTTCAGCTCCCGATCGGTGCGGAAAATGATTTTAACGGGATTGTGGACCTCCTTCAAAAAAAGGCCTATACTTATGAAAACGGAAAAGCAACGCCCTGTGATATTCCTGCGGATATGCAGGATACCGTAGATTCCGAGCATGAGGCACTGGTAGAAAATATTGCCGAAGCGGACGACGAACTGGTCGAGAAGTACCTTGAAGGAGAGGCGCTTTCAGATGAAGATTTGAAAAAGGCTTTGCTCAAAGGGACTTCAAATCGAACATTTGTTCCGGTATTGTGCGGATCTGCGACAGGCAATATCGGAATTGATCTGCTTTGCAGCTTTATTGGAGACGCCATGCCTTCGCCGATGAACACAGGGTCAAAAATTGTCTATGAACCGGGCACTGACAAGGAAGTCGTCATCACCCCAAACCCGGCTGACCCTTTCCTTGGTTTCGTTTTTAAAACTATCGCAGATCCATTTGCCGGCCGATTGACGTTAATAAAAGTCCTTACCGGTAAACTCGGCAGTGACGGCAATTTCTTCAACCCCAACAAGGATGCCAAGGAACGGTTCAGCCAGCTCCTTAAAATTACCGGAAAAGAACAAAAAACGATTCCAGGCGCCGGGCCCGGAGATATTGTTGCGGTTGCGAAACTAAAGGAAACCACAACCGGCGATACATTGTGTGATCCCAGCAGGAAATTACAGGTCAAACCGGCCGATCCCATCGATGGTATTATCACTTATGCCATTGTCCCCAAAGCCCAGGGTGATGAAGAGAAAATATTCTCCTCTCTTGCCAAGCTTATGGAAGAAGATCTTGCATTAAGACTTCGAAGAAGTGAAGATACACGTGAAACCCTGATCACCGGCATGGGGCAGGTCCATATTGAAACCACCATCGAAAAATTGAAACGTAAGTATGGCGTTGAGGTTAATCTAAATATTCCGAAAGTTCCCTACAAGGGCACTTTTAAAAAGAAAGTCCGTGTTCAGGGGCGGCATAAAAAACAAACAGGCGGCCATGGTCAGTTCGGCGACTGTTGGGTTGAATTCGAACCGCTGCCCAGAGGGGAAGGCTTTGAATTTGTCGATAAGATTGTCGGCGGCGCTATTCCCAAAACCTATATTCCGGCCGTTGAAAAAGGCATCATAGAAGCCACCCAGCGAGGCGTTCTGGGCGGATTCCCGTGTGTTGATTTTAGGGCCACGCTTGATTTTGGTTCATATCATTCGGTCGATTCTTCTGAAATGGCATTCAAGGTTGCCGGTTCCCTGGCATATAAAAAAGCCGCCGAAGAATCGGGAATGAAACTGCTCGAACCGATCATGGAAATTGAAGTGGTAACCCCTGAGGATTTCATGGGGGATATTATGGGCGATTTAAACAGCCGGCGCGGCAGGGTTTTAGGGATGGACAGCAAAGGGAAAAACCAGACCGTCAAAGCGCTGGTTCCGATGGCTGAAGTACTGACCTATGCGCCGGATATCCGGTCTATGACCGGCGGCCGCGGGAGCTTTACCATGAAATTCGTGCAATATGACGAAGTCC
>JAHECJ010000124.1 GCA_024641805.1 Desulfococcus sp. | reverse complement strand
GAACGAGGGGTGAGAGAAAAGATCTGATACGCGGCGTTAAACGCAAGGCTGTTTCAATTCTCGTTCCCATGCTCCTGCGTGGGAACGCATAACAGCTTAAATTGCCTTTCAGATGCTGTGATATCGGCAACCCCTCTTTCCTATATGTTGATTACTTTGTCCGCCAAATGCATTGCAGTGACAATATCAAGCATGTTGGTGGTTTCCCCCACTGCTTTCTCTTCCAGAAGGTTAAAATGCATCAGGCAGGTGCCGCATACCAGGATATGAACACCGGTTTCGGCCAGTCCCTTTAAATCATCAAGCACCGCAGAGCCGTTGATGGTCAGCTTGACGCCATTATTGACAAAAACCAGCCGCCATAAATCAGAACCCATTTCTTTTAATGTTTTAACAAAACTGATCATGAGTTTTAAGCCCAGCTCATTATCGCCGAAACCGATCCGGTCTGTTGCGATCATAACCATAATTTTCTGGGTTTCACCCTCTTCATGAACCTTTACGGTCTTTTCAGCGGGAACCGCAATGCCATCCCTGGTTCCCGTGACCAGAAAATCAGTCCCTTTAGCCTGAACACCCACTTTGTATGCCTGCGACTCAAGAAACCGGGACACATTCTGTTTTGCCGCTTCATTATCCACAAGTACGTTTATCATTTTAGGCTGCTCATTCTCGACCGCTTCTTTGGTCGCCAATACGGGGGCCGGGCATGAAAGCTTCCGGGCATCAATTTCTTTCATTATTCCTCCTAAAAATAACGGCTTTTGAAAAAAGCCGGGATTGCGTTTAAATTATAACTTATATATATTGTATCTTTCAATAATACAAATTGCGATTTTCTATAGAAAACAATTTTGCTATTGGAAAAATCAATACAAATTCATACACCTTAGTTTGCGAAAAACGAAGACGGTTTTATTCAACGCGAGAAATATGTAAAAAGGCATCAGAATGGATTTATGGCATTTAAAAGTGTTTCAGAAAGTGATTGATCTCAAGGGATTTTCAAACGCGTCAAAAGCCATCAACCTGACGCAGCCAACTATCAGCAGCCATATCAAGGAACTTGAAAATTACTACGGTTGCCGGCTGGTGGACCGTTTGGGAAAGCAGGCGCTTCCTACCAAAGCCGGAGAACTCCTCTATGAGTACGCAGGTAAACTCATATCGCTTTATGAAGAAACCGGAACCGCAATGGCGGAATTCCAAGGCAAAATCAGCGGCCGTCTGGTCGTCGGCGGGAGTACGATTCCGGGCAATTATCTTCTCCCGCATGAAATCGGGGATTTCCTGAAAAAATATAAAAATGTCAATATTACGGTTATTATCGGCGATACCGAACAAATCATTAATGACATCTTAGAGTACCGGCTGGAACTGGCCATTGTGGGCGCCACAACCGACCTGAAACAGATTAAACAGAAAAAACTGATAGAAGATGAAATGGGACTGATCATCCGAAGTGATCACAAGTGGGCGTCCAGAGATCATGTCAGTATTGACATGCTGCTTTCCGAGCCCTTTATTATCCGCGAACAGGGGTCCGGCACCCTGAAATCCATTCAAAACAGCTTTTCAAAAATCAACAGGGATATTTCTTCGCTCAATATTATCGCGCAGCTGGGGAGCACTGCCGCAGTGATTCAGGGCATCAAAAGCAACGTCGGTGTTTCAATCTTTTCAACACGGGCCGTGAAAGAGGAACTGGCCGCCGGGACCCTCAAAGCTCTCTCTGTTAAGGGGGTGGACCTTAAACGTAATTTTTATCTGACCACCCACAAGGACCGGACCGCGTCCCCCCTTTGCCGGGCATTTACTGACTTTCTGGAAGAACGGTTCAAATAGTAAATTCACTTTTTTCCAAAACAAATCAATGGACATGAATTTCGTTTTTTTTAAAAAAAAATTTTTACTTCTTTTAGTGATCCCGCCGCTATTTCTTTTCGCATACTGGTTTAAATATCAGATGGGAATCAATTTTTTTCACTCCATCAGCGTCAGCCACTACCCTCCCTTTAAATATCTGATCAACAATGTGATAACGCCGTCACACCCCGGCATTATCTTTAAGGAAGACTTCAATAATCTTCATTTGTTCAGAACCTGGACAGATGCGTGGATGCAGGAAAAAGGGGCTGTGGAGATGGAATTTACATCCGGTGGACTCAATGATTCCGGATGCATTTTGATAACCAATACGGGTCAGGGAACTTGGGCAATTTCACATAGAAAACGGGTGAAAGTAAAAAAGGGGGACAGGTTCTATTTCAAAGGGTCCGCCAATATCAAAGGCAATACGGCATCCGCATATTTGAGCGTAGCGGCATTTACTAAAAGAGGAAAGGTCATTGGCTGGAATCTATTCAAACAAAAAATCAATCAGACCGGTACCTGGACAACGGTTCAGGAAGAGTTCACTATACCTGATGATGGTACGAGATATATCATCCCCAGATTAGTCGGTGCAGGCAAGGGAATATATCGCTTTGATGACATCATTTTTGAAAAAATGAATTAATTATTCAAGGCTCCAGTTTTGCCCGTCATTTTTCAGGGTATACGCATCTCCGTCATTGCCGCGAATTTTAAAAAACCGGGCGTCCGGCGTCTGCCACCGGCGGATAATCTCAATAATTTCAATTTGCCGCTCCCCGACTGAAAATCGCCGGGGAGCCTCATCAGCCCGGTATCCGGCGTAACATTCGACAGAGACTTTCATGATATGATTTCCCGACCTCAATTAAAGCCTTAAAATTGTTGATCCATCAGCTTTCTTTCTATATCTATTGCCTGAAACGGATGATCACGTAAAGTTCAAATTAAACAGACGCAAAATCATTATGGAACAAAAAACCAATTTAGAAAACATTCATATTGTCCTTCACCGGCCGCGGTTTCCGGAAAATATCGGTTCCGCCGTTCGTGCCATGCGAAACATGGGATTGAGCCGGCTTCTGGTGGTCGACCCTGAAAATTATGACATTGAAAAGATCATGCGCCTGGCAACCCATGAATCGTCTGAAATGGTCGAGCAGATTAAACGATATGATGACTTGGAATCTGCTGTTTCCGGCATGAATTATGTTGTAGGCACCACGGCCCGGCTGGGCGGAGAGCGCCAGTCCATCCGGAAACCCGGCGACATGGCCCAGCACGTCATTTCGATTTCTGACAACAATCGGATTGCGATTGTTTTTGGCCCCGAAGATCGGGGACTGACCAATGAAGAGATCCGGCTCTGCCATGCGTTAATCAATATTCCCACCGCGGATTTTTCATCAATCAATCTGGCGCAATCCGTCATGATCATCTGCTATGAAATTTTTCAGGCCGGCCGGAACACCAAATCATCCTTTTCCCCCCGTCTGGCGTCCCGGCATGAACTGGACGGAATGTATGATCAGTTAAAGGATATCCTGGTCCGGATCGACTATATCCTGCCGGAAAAACCGGACTACTGGATGAATAAATTAAGACTCTTCTTTTCACGCATCCCCTTGCGGGCACGTGAAGTCAGCATCATCCGGGGGATCTGCCGCCAGGTGAACTGGTATGGGAAAAAATGCTATATGGACGGCAAAAACGGGAACCCGCCGGATCCGGTTCTCGGTATTTCCGAATCCGAATCGGCTTGACAAAATTCATTTTTAACTTAAATTAATGTGACCTGTTGAAGGCCGTTTTGGGGTTGTTAAAACAAGGTAAATACATGATTTTAAATGGTTGAATAATAAAAACCGGGGAACCGAATTGTTATCCCAACCTCTATTTGACATGACCTTTCAGGTAAAAAAACTGATCACCCATTTTATTAAAATATGAAAATTACAAAATACATATTAATCCATACGATACTGCTCTGTATGGCCGTCCAGGGAATGACCCATTCACAAATCTGCGTGGCACCGGACCATGCGGATTCAGCTGTTAATTGGGCAAAGGCCTGCCATACGCAGATCAATGCGCTCCATAATTTCAACGATTCCCACAAAGCTTCCTTCGGACATGCTGAAAACGATTGTGTTGATATTTCCATCACATCAATCGCCGCCACACACAGCACCAGCACACCAGATGAACAATTGAATTTCACAAAACCGACTATCGTAAAATCCGCAGCTGCGAACCACCCATTTTCTTCGTTTGATTTTTCGAAACTAAAGACAAATCTCTTTCCTGATTTTACCGACATAACCTCCCTGTCAATTGATTCCACTATTCTCATCATTTGATCCAAACCGATTAACCACCTTAATTTTTATTAATATTTAAAAACTGACAGTTTCCCGGCCGCTTGCCCTATAACTGTCGCGTTTTTACTTATAATCATGTACAACGACAACCCTGGCAATATCCCATTATGTAATTAAGGAAAATAAAGAATGAGCATAAAATTTCTTTCGATCCTGATGCTGTGTTTTTCATTTTTAGGCATCGGATTCTGTAACACGGCATTATCCGAACAAAACAAAATAACATCCGAAACTCTTTCCGCCGCAACTATTAATATGGATTCAAATTCTGAAACCCTGACATTCGAGCCGGACCTGACACTCGAAGATGCCGTTTCCGCGGCCCTGAAACATAATCCGCATTTAAATGTATCCCAATTCAATACGCGGCTTGCGGAAACCGATGTGCTGCAGGCTTCTTTTTTTCCAAACCCGGAACTGGAATTTGAATATGAGAACTTTGATGAACCCGAAAAGACATTAAGCATCGGTTACCTGATTGAACTTGGGGGAAAGCGGAAACACCGGATGGAAGTCGCAGGTGCGGCTGCTGAACTGGCATCAGTTGAACTTGATGCCGCCCGGATTGAAATCATTTACGAGACTGCCGCCGCTTTTATCCATGTTCTGGTAGCACAGGAAAACCTGCGAATAAGTATGGAAAAGGAAAAACTCGCAAACCAGGTTTTTGAAACCTCCAGAGAGCGGGTTCTGGCCGGACGGGTCTCGCCCCTGGAACAGGTAACCGCAGATATCCAAAGAAAAAATGCAATGCTTGACGTTCAAAAATCGAAAGATGATCTGCTCATTGCCCGTACAAACCTTTCGTCCATGTGGGGCAGTTCCGAGGCTGCTTTTAACAAGGCAAAAGGAGTCCTTGACCGGATTCAATCCATTCCGTCTTTTGACGCACTGGCTGCTGCAATGGAAAACTCGCCGATGATCAAAGCGAAACGCTCGGAAATCAATATCGCAGAAACCAGTCTTGAGCTTGAAAAACGAAACCGGATTCCGGACTTGACTCTTTCCGGCGGTGTTAAACAAACCGACGAGTCGGATGACACTATTTATATTGTGGGCCTGTCCGTGCCGATTCCTTTGTTTGATCATAATCAGGCGGTTGTTTCCCGGGCGGCTGCGGAACTGGGCCGGCAGGCAGCCGCGCTTGATGCCGAAAAGAACCGGTTAAACAAAGATCTTAAAATCGCATATCAGGCATTACAAACCGCACACCGGCAAGTGCACATCATTAAAACAGATATCCTGCCATCCGCCCAAAAGGTGCTTGACGGAGTTAAAGAAGGATACCAGGAAGGTGAATTCAGTTTCCTGGATATGCTGGAAGCCCAGAGTACGCTCTATGAATCTCATGTAAGCTATATTCATTCGCTTGAACAATATCATTACGCAGTCATAGACCTGGAAAAACTTCTGGGCAAGGATATTTCCGAATTCACTCTGAACTAAGGCACAATATCAATGAATGAGGCCAATTGCCCTTATCAGACAACGCGCAAATAACGATCGACGATAAACAGGAGTCACACTCAATGAAATTTAAAATTATTTTTTTTGTTATCATCATATCTGCCGCATTTATCGGAATACAATATGATTCCAATCAATCAGCCGCCGAAACATCGGTTGAACATGATAATCACAGTATAGAAGGCATCTCAAGGGACATTCACAACCACGACGGCGATCATGATGAAATTGATACCCATGCTGAGGATATGCAAGATGACCATGATGATGTGGATGACCTCAGCCATGAAGGCCATGATCATGAGTCAGACGTCAATGCTCATGACGCGCACGATGATGGTCCGGAAACACATGACGATCATGAGGGACATGGCCATTCTGATGAGGGGCTCATTAAATTAATGAATCCGGAACAGGCAAAAGAAGCCGGCATTACAACCGATATCATAAAAGCCGGAAGCATCGGCCAACAGATCAAGCTGACCGGTGAAGTTATTTTCAACCAGGACCGTATCGTCCACCTCGTTCCACGGATCTCCGGTGTGGTCGACTCGGTTTATAAAAAGCTGGGCGATCCGGTGAGAAAAGGAGATATCCTGGCGGTTATTCACAGCCGTGAGTTAACAGACATCAAATCCGAATATCTTTCGGCAATCGCGCGGATCGAAAACGCAAAAATCAACTTTGACCGCGAAGCGTCCTTATGGAAGAAAAAAATCATCCCGGAAAGACAATATCTGGAAAGCAAACAGCAATATACAGAAACCCGGATTGCCTTGCAGTCTGCTGAACGAAAACTCCATGCGCTTGGTTTTTCCGAACAGTACATCGAAGATCTCCCGCAGCAACCCCATGAAACCCTCTTTCAATATCTTTTAAC
>JAHECJ010000002.1:23572-25818 GCA_024641805.1 Desulfococcus sp. | reverse complement strand
ACCGCTGATCTGATCAGATTCATGAAGTGATCCGGCAGGATTGACTGCCGGATCACTTCAATTTTTAACTCGCGCGCTTTTTCCCCTTTTCAAAATACAGCTTTTCATCTGCTTTTTTCAGAAGCACCGCGGCGTTTTCAATTTCCCTGTCCCGGGTGGAAGTAATGCCATAGCTAAGGGACAGGGTCAATTTGGTGCCATTGTGATTCAGCGGGTGGCTGTCCAGATATGCCTGCACCCGGTTCATCAGTGCTTCGGATTTATCGGCGGCTGTTTCCGGCAGAATGATCACAAATTCATCACCGGCAAACCGGGCGACAATATCTTCTTCCCGGACGATGGCGTGAAGGGTTTCCGCGACATATACCAGCGCTTCATCGCCGGTGTCATGGCCGTAGTGATCGTTTATTTGCTTGAATTTATCCAGGTCCAGAAAAACCAGGCTGAGGTCATGCGAATGTCTTTTTGAGCGGGAAAATTCGCTGCTGAGAACAGCTTCAAACGCCCTCCGATTCAGCAGTCCGGTCAGCGGGTCATGGTATGCGAAAAATTTCAGTTTTTCGTGGGCCGCCACATTCGAGAGGCACAGCGAAATTTTCGTCATCAATTGTTCTAAAAAGGATGTATCCATGTCCGGTTCAAACCGGGTGACCGAATGATCCAGCTGGTTCAGGCTTCCGACAATTTCACCGTCTATCTGGACCGGTGCGATGGCCATGGAACCCGTGTGATATTTAGTGTCTTTGGGCAGAAAAACAGCATATGGTTCAAGGTTTTTACTTAGAAGACGGGGTGTTGAGACGTTTCCGAAAATTTCATCAAAGTCTGATCGATTGATGAATTTGGTTTTTTCAATGATGATTTTTGAGTGAATTAACGGATTGATCAGATTGGCCAGGCTGCTTTTTTTGATGACCGACAGCCATACGTAGGGGACATCGAATGTATTCCCCATTTCAGTGAGCAGGATTTCAAAAAAATCCTGGAAATTTAAAATCGAAAGAATTTTTGATTCAAGCTCATGAAATTTGCGCTGGATTTTTTCGTTTTCATATAACCGATCCAAAATTAATTCAATTTGATCCATTTTGCTTTCTTTCAAGTTTTCCGATCCGGTCTGGCGGCGCGTGTCCCTCTCGATCTGCTTCCTTAACCCTGCCACACGAAGAATCCGAATTGGTTTTTTCGGCCTGATTTGCAAGTGATTCATAGCTGTCCTTATCTAACAGGATTTAACAATAAATTAAATATCAAAGTATCCACAATGATGATTAAATGCAAAACCAGAGCCAAAAAAGCACGATAATCCGTATGAATATGTGCACAGCTTTAAATTTTTTGGAAGTTTCCGTTATGTGATCCGGGGAGACGAGGCTCAATTTTTTGAATTATAAAAAATTATAAGAAGTTGAGCAGCAGAAAAGAGATGGATTGGCTGGAAGATTTTTTAAGCAGATGACAATTTAAAAAAAATCGTGTGCAGTTGTTTTGCGCTGATGATGTGTAATTATGTATACGATTGTTCTCAAAAATATACGATTGCCGATTAATATATACATACCTTTAGGTTAGAAGTTTGGAGGATGCATATCCAAAGACATCATTCCCCCGCATGATCGCACCAGGCATCCTTGTTTATCAGACCGCCAATACCTGCCCGGCGTAATTTTATAATAATCCCAAGATGGTATTTGCAATCCCATACCTCATGCGATAAAATTTAAGAATTATGCTTAAGTTTTTCCTCCCATTCGTCCCTGTGGAGTGTCCCGGAGGCAGAACGAGAATAGTTATTTCCTAGTTTTGTCGCCGGAAGCGGCGGATTTCGTTCCATCTAAGGAGCAGCCACAATGGCACAGGCAAAAAAATACGGTGCGTTTTCTGGGGTGTTCACCCCATCCATCTTAACCATCCTCGGCGTCATCATGTACATGCGGCTGCCGTGGATCGCCGGCCAGGCCGGGCTTTACATGGTAATCGGAATCGTGCTGGTGGCGCACATTGTTTCCATCTGCACGGGCTTGAGCGTCTCATCCATTGCCACGGACAAGAAAGTGGAGGGCGGCGGCAGCTATTACATCATCTCCAGGAGCCTGGGGCTGTCCATTGGGGGGACCTTGGGCCTGGCCCTTTTTTTCGGGCTGTCATTCAGCGTCAGTTTATATATCATTGGTTTTTCGGAAAGTTTCAACAGTTACTGGGGAATTGAAAATTCCGTCAATGCCATCCGCATGACCGGAACGGTG
>JAHECJ010000002.1:12139-23515 GCA_024641805.1 Desulfococcus sp. | reverse complement strand
TATCGGTTCTGTTCGGGCATTCCGTCTATGGCCCGGATAAAATACCCCTTTTGCCCCAGGCGACGGCACCCGCCATGATGGTGTTGTTCGGGATCTTTTTCCCGGCGGTCACCGGTTTTGAGGCCGGGGTGTCCATGTCCGGGGATCTGAAGGACCCCAAGAAGTCCATTCCCATCGGCACCATCACGGCGATTATTGCCGGTCTGGCGGTTTATATCAGCCTGCCTGTTTTCCTGCTGTCCAAGGTGGACGCAAACGCGCTGGTCAATAACCCGAATGTCCTTCTGGAAATCTCCCTGTATCCGCCCATGGTGATCGCAGGGATATGGGCGGCAACGATTTCTTCCGCCATCGGCAGCATCCTGGGCGCGCCGAGAATTCTTCAGGCCACGGCGGTAGACAGCATTACGCCCAGGTTTTTCGCTAAAGGCCATGGAAAGGAAAACGAACCCCGCAATGCGATCCTGCTCACCTTCCTGATCGCGGAAGCCGGAATTTTAATCGGTGAACTCGACATTATCGCACGGGTAGTGTCGACCTTTTTTATTACCACGTACGGTTTCCTGAATCTGAGCTGCGCGGTGGAACGATGGGCAAGCTCCGATTTCCGGCCGTCGTTCAAGGTCCCTAAGTGGGTCAGCATCCTGGGATTTTTGACCTGCTTAATCGTGATGATCGAGCTTGATCTCCTGGCCATGATCGGCGGGATTCTTATCCTGGGTGGTCTGTTGTTTTACCTGAAAAGCAGGGAACTGACTTTAAAATCCGGGGATGCGTGGGAAAGTGTCTGGCTTTCAATTGTCCGCATGGGCCTGTTTAAACTCTCCCAGGGCGGCCGGCACCAGCGCAACTGGAAACCCAATATCCTGCTGTTTAGCGGTGGATCGATCGCCCGGCCCCATTTGATCGATTTCGGAAAATGGACCGCCGGGCAGTTGGGAATGGTTTCCAATTTTGATCTGATCGAAACCCCATCCGCAAAAGTGCTGTTTCCCAAGTCCCGGCAGACGGTGATCACGGACGCCGAATCGTTTGAGGGGATTTTCATCCGGCGTCAGGAATGCCGGGATGTTTATGATGGGATCGACACCATTGCAAGGACCTACGGGTTTTCCGGAATTGAACCCAACACCATCCTGATGGGATGGGGGAAAAAGACCCGGGAGCCTGAAAAGTTTTTCCAGCTTATCACAAACCTCAGGGAATTGGATTTTAACCTGCTGATGCTGAATTATCATGACCAGCGGGAGTTCGGTGAATACAAAACAATTGATATCTGGTGGCGCGGAGCCGGGAACAATGGGAATTTCACCCTTTCGCTGGTAAAGTTCATTCTTGCCAGTATTCCGTGGCGGGATGCCCGGCCGCGGTTTTTGATCGTTACCCAGGAGAGTGCGCTGATCGAGACGATATATAAAAATATGACACGCACCCTTCAGGATGCCCGGCTCGATGGGGATATCAAAGTCATCAATAATGCAGCTGAGCAGCGCTCTTTTGAAGAAATTATCGCAGTGGAATCTGCGGCTGCGGACCTGACCATCCTTGGGTTGCCTGATATTGTTCATCAGAGCGCCCAGGCTGCCCTTGAAAGTACCAACCGGGTCATTTCAAATTCAGGCACAACTCTTCTGGTTCACGCATCTTCTTTTTTCAATGAGGTGGTCACCGGAATTGAGTATGAATCAAAAAAAGATAAACCGCTTTTCCCGGACGATGCATTGTCAAACCTTGGCTCACAATCTCTTGAATTGCCGAAACTGGCTTTGCCCGGCGATGAATTGCTGAAATTGCATGTGGCAAACCTGGACCAGTTTGTCATCGACTTGATTTTCCAATCCGTAGAGCGGCATTTTCTGGCTGTTCATGACCGGAACCGATATCTGGTAAAAACACTCGGTGATATGGCGGCAACCATTTTTGACCGGATTGACGGCCTGGTCAAAGAAGGCGGATCACCCAAAACAAAACGCGCTATTGCCAAAATGCAGGGAGATCTGTTTTTTCAATTTACACGGTTGATCTCTGAGTTCAAACAGTCTTCGCTCGGCAATCAGAAGGATATGCTCGATGAAGCGGTTAGCAGTTTAACTTTCCGCCTGGAAGGGTATTGGCAGGAATTGCCGGATAAGATAATCACCTTGCATCCCCCGGATGCTATTTCATCTCAACCCGGAGATCAAATAGCGGTGAAATGGTTCAAATGGGCCAAACGCCTTGAATCCCGGTGTCGCAAACAGCAGCAGCCTTCAGTTTCCGTTAATTTCCGGCAACTGGTTTACGCGGCATGGGACCATCTTGTCTGGCAAAAATGGCTGGATCATTTTCAACAGATGGCAATTCATCAATATTTCTGGGCACAGGGAATTCAGCGAACGGTTAAATTGATCAAGGATCGCCTGGACTGGTCTGAAACCCGGTTTCTGGACGGGACGCTGTCATCTGAAAATGTTATGGAAGCGCAAAAAGAGATAAGCCATGGGGTTGAAGGGATTCAGCAGTTAAATGATAAAAATTTCTTTGAATTCATTCGGAACCTGCTGCGGGATTGCCGGCACATGGTGAACCAGGTAGCGGTGGAATCGGGCTCGATCGCTGCGGCATTTCATCAGAAACACCACCTCAAACACCAGCCGGCCGGGAAGCAGGCAAAAATTAAAATTAATGAATTTGCTCCGGCGTGGTTGAACAATCAGACCCTGCTGGTTGAAATGATGCTGATGGATCTTTCGCTGATAGCGTTTCAGCGGCGGCTGTCGATTATTCTGCAAAGAATCAAGCAGGACTGGTCTTTGAGCCTGGAAAGCGGTTTGTATAACAAGATTGAACTCCTCATTAATGATGTGAAGACCGGGATACACCCGCCTGAAGATGGACTGGAAAAAGAAGTAAAATTTCAATTCGAGGTCAGGACGAACCTGATACCCGAGCAGGGCCTGGAATTTATCGCCGAGGAGATTCAGCCGGCATTTGAGAAAATTCCTGAAACCGCCCAGGCGATTACGGAAATTTCGATTCAGCAGCTGCAGGAAGGACGCTTCACAGAGATGGAAGGGCTTTCCGTGGATCTGCGTGAATTGCTTGAATATATTGTATATGCTGAATTCCTGGATCCGCTGCGTCAGTATCTGTCTGAGTTTCCTGCAAAGATTGAAGTCATCGTCTCCCATGTCAAGGATGCGGTGCGGTTTCTTTCCTTTAACCTGTCATCGCCTGAATTTTCGGGAGAATCGTCCGTTGAAATCGACCGCCAGTCGATTATCAAGCAAACCGTCGGGCGGATTGAAAAGGAAAAAGAATCCGTCGCCGTCCTTCAACAGGAACTTTCGGCCACAATCGATCAGGGGTTAAAACAGTTGACTGAAAAAATCAATCCTTACATTATCATTCAATCCTCCAATGAGCTCCGCCGATATATCCGATATCAGGAAAGCAAAAAAGTCATTTCCATTTTTGAGAAAAAGGGACGAAAAATTGAATCATGGGGCCAACAGTTTTTGGTAAAAATGATATACCGGCAAAATCAAGGCACTTTAGGAAATCAGGGGCAGAAAATTGATTTTCAAGGACAACCTCGTGTAAAAGAAATTCTGGCATGGCTGGACACGGTTTCACCCAGGACTGCGGTGCTCAACGACCTCCCGTTTCATTACAAACAGCTTTTTTTGAGCGATCAACCCCCCAGCAAGGATTTTTGGGTGGGAAGGCAACCCGAACTGACGCGGGCAAAAATTGCCATTGAGCGCTTCCGGTCCGGGACCAGCGGTGCGCTGACGATTACCGGTGAGCGATTTTCCGGGAAAAGTTCTCTGTCGCATTTCATCGCCTACCAGTTTTTCGACCGGCAGTCGGTGTTTCAGATATTCCCGCCGGGAGCCGGTTCATGCAGTATGGATGTGTTTCACCAAACTATGGAAGCCGCTTTTCAGCTCAGAGGGAGTACCGAACAGCTATTTCTTCAGATCCCATCCCAGAGTGTCATTGTTTTTCATAATCTGGAACTCTGGTGGGAGCGCCATCCCCAGGGGAACGCGATTATCAATCACATTGAATGGATGATCCGGGAATTCGGCCATCAATGCTTTTTTATTCTTAACATGAATACCCATGCCTTAAAGCTGCTCAGGAATCTCCAAAAAATCGAAGAATATTTTTTAGATGTGATCGAATCCACGCCAATGACTGCCGAACAACTCAAAACAATTATTATGCTCCGGCACAAGGCAACGGGCATGAAGTTCAGGCTTGAGGGTCAAACCGAAGAAGCGCTTTCGGAAGTCCAGCTGGCAAGATTGTTCCGGCGGTTTTTTGAATATACCCGGGGGAATGTCGGCGTGGCACTGCACACATGGATCAGTCATATCGAAAGTATCAATGGCGACACGCTAAAGATCGCCACTCCGTCCTTGCCGGATTTTCCCCCTGCTTCACAACTGCCCATGGAATGGATGGTGGTGATCCTTCAGTTTGTCCTGCATAAAATATTGGATCAATCCAAGCTGATGCGCCTGATGGGGTGGAAGGAACCGCAATATAAACGTTTCATCGATGTTCTTCACCGGACGGGAATTATTCAGGGGCGCGGTGAAGGGCTTTGGTCCATCAATCCCTATCTGGAGCTCTTTTTAACCGATCAACTCCGTGGAAGGAAGATGTTATGAAAGAATTGTTTAATGGAATTTCGGAATTGGCGGTTTTGGAGTTCCTGCTGATCGGTATCTCACTGTTCTTGGGTTTACGGCTTGTTCAAAAGGGGCTGAATGTTTATATGAGTAAAAAACAGGCAAACCCGGTTATCAACCGGATTTTCCCCATCTTTGAATTTGTCATATGGATCGGTTTTTTAATATGGGGAGCGAAACAGATATTCCAGACCGGAATCGCCGGTTCGATCGTGCTGCTGGTGCTGCTGGTGGGAATATTTGCCTGGGCCGGGAGTTTTGTGGTTCGGGATTGGATTGCCGGCGTTGTTTTTAAGGCTGAAGACCGCTGCAGGATCGGCGATATCGTTAGTTTTCAGAATATCCGTGGCCGGCTGACGAATCTGGGATATCGCGCCCTGACGATTGAAAACTCGGATGGCAGTACCGTTGAAATCCCATACAGCGCATTTGTTCGTGAAAGCGCGATTGAAAAAATTCCCAGAGAAACCGCATGCTGTGTGTTTAAGCTTTTAGTGCCGGTACTGGGTCCGTTTCCGGAAGTTTGCCGGCAGCTTGAGACCGTCGTAATGTGCACGCCATGGACTTCGATTATTCACAAACCGTGCATCCGAGTTATAGAGCATCAGGAAAGCCATTACCTTGTCGAGGTGGCGGCGCATATGATTGATCAACAATATGCGCCTGAAGTAGAGGCGTATGTAACGCAATATTTTAACAGAAAAATTTGATAGACCACTTTTTATTGCCAAATAGTATCGAGACATTTTGCCAAAAACCAGCCACTCAGATCGCTATCTTCAGTAAAGGATAAACGCATATTGAAAAATACCCCGGCCGCAGAAAATATCCGAAGAATGGGTTCGACAACGGTTTTTATTCAGATTTTTGTACTCGTCGCAATGATTGCAGGAACATGCCATCCTGCTTTTTGTGAAAACAAAGAGATCCCTTTCAACTGCCAGGTGGCGGTTTCTCTGATGGAACTGGATGAAGACTCGCCGGATCTTGATAATAAAACGTATGATATTAAGTTCTTTGGCGCTGCCGCTCAAAAACCGTATCAAAAAGAGATGCTTGAATATGGTATTGAAACCGGTGCAAACCTCTGTATGGAAAATGATACCAATATATTGCGCGCATCCGGCGGATCTTCCGGTGGAACGGTAAGCATCGGAATTGATAATAAACTGTTATTGTTTGATTATTTCGGCGGAGGATATGTTGCCGCAAATTTTGCCGGGAGATTGCGTTTATATGCCGGCGCCGGTCCACTCCTGATATACGGAAGCTGGCAACACGAGCCCGACGAAAACGATGAAGACCTTAACGACGAAACCGAATCCCATTTATCCGCAGGTGCTTATGGCCGGGCCGGCCTTGAAGTACGTATCATCGAAAAACTGTCCATCGGCGCCGGTGTCCGAGTAATTACAACCGGTCTGAAGTTTAAGTCCGACGATTCTTTGGGAAACGTAAAAATTGAAGGCCCACAGGTTTTCTTCAACGTTTCTTTCGAAATTTAGCAAGCGTGTCTGGGGAAAATCTTTCCCTATAAATGACATCGAACAATGCGCCGCGGTAAAGTTGATTGCCTGCTGACAACTTAAAGACAGCCTATCCAAAAGCCGGTTTCTGACTCTTTTTTACAACATCTACTCATTGGTTTCCTTGTTCCGGTTCTGGACGTAGATATCGCGAAGGGATACATAGACATCGAGCGCGGCCTGCTTGAGCGCCTCGTAATCCCCGATATGCAGGGAAGTTTCATTGACTGTTTGATGGGCCTCGATGGCATAGGGGACATAGATGGGCCTGATATAGTTTACGGGATTTAAGAACAGGTCACCGCCCCGGCCGAATGAGTCGCGAACGGAAGAAGGCCCCAGAAACGGCCATACAATATAAAACCCGTTCCCCAGTCCGTAATGTCCGAGCGTCTGGCCGAGATCCTCCGGATAAGGATTTAAGTCATACCAATCCTTTGCCGGGTCCCATATTCCGGCGATTCCCATTGTCGTATTAATGAGAAAGCGGCCCAGTTCGACACCGGATTGTTTTATTTTGAGTTGAAGAAAGTTGTTGACGATCCGGATGGGCGCCCGAATGTTATCGTAAATATGATGCACGGCCACCCTGCCCGGTTCCGGGATGACGAATGAATAACCCTGAGCGGCGGGCTTCAGGACCCAGAAATAGAGCTTATCATTAAACTGATACATGGCCCGGTTCCAGGGTTCGATGGGGTCGGCGATAGTCACGCTCTGGGCGTATTCATCTTCTTCAGCATAGAGATCGTCATCCTGAAAGGGCGCGGCGGCGGCAGAAACAAGATGAGCCGTTATCAACAGAAAGGCTATTGAAAGGCCTGCCAGCTTAAGTGGCTTCATGGATCAATCTCCATTTATTTCAGCAACGTATGTTTGATATTGCTTATACGTTATTCCACTTTTTTCCTCAAAATTTCAATGAGCCCATCCGGTGTATTATTGGCCAGGATTCCGCGAAACTGGGTACGGTAATTATTAATCAGGCTTACGCCTTCAATCACCACGTCATATACCCGCCACCGGTCATTAATTAAAGTCATCCGGTAATTAATCGGAACATCGCCGGTTTTCGTCCCGATACTGGTCTGGATTTCCGTTGTGGTATCCGAAAGAGGAACTTCTTTTCCGAACTCTATTTTTTCGTTATTATATGAAACAATCCGGTCCGCATATGTATTTTTGAGAAGCTTTTTATAAAGTGACACGAATTCCGTCTGCTGCTCAGGCGTGAATTGATTCCAGGCTTGACCCAGCGACCTTTTTGACAGTTCGGTAAAATCAAACACGTCTTCCGTAATCTGGCTGATCTTTTCAATCTTGCTCTGCTGGCCGGTTTCTCCTGCAAGTGCCGGGTCCTGCAGGACTTCAAGGACCTTGTTAATATATAATTTTGCCGTTTCCATCGCGCCTTGCGCAGCCATAGCGGGAGGCACAATCATAAATACAATCAACAATACCGTATAAAGCCTTTTTAACATGGTTAACCCCTTTGATTTATTTTAAAATTTGATCTGTATTTGGTTTTTTGGTCACATCGCCGAACGCATATTTCCCGATCAGGTCTTCGATATCGAGGGGCGCGGACGTCTCCGTAATCCAGCTCCCGGGTTTGAGAAGCTCGCCTGAGCCGCCCGGGTCTATTTTTATGAATTTATCACCGATTAATCCCGATGTCTTGATGGCCGCGCTTCCGTCATCATACACCTTTATTCCCTTTTTCAACTTCATCTCGGCCACTGCCATTGATTTGTCACTGTCAATCGTCAGGTGCTCGACGGTTCCCGCATCAATGCCGTAGATTTCAACAGGACTGCCGACTCTCAGGCCCGCAACCGAGGTAAATCTGGCAGAAAGCCGGTAGGCATCATCACCAAAGAGGGTCACTTTTCCCAGTTTTATCGTCATATATCCAATACATATGATTCCGATCACCACAAAGAACCCCACGACCGTCTCCATCGCAAACCGTTTCATTCAAATTCCTCCCTGGCGCATCGGTACTGGGCAATTATTTGTTGCGCCGACCTGGCATTGTCTAAGATTTTTTCGATATCATCGCTTATCCTTGCTTCCGTGATCCCGGCGGAAACATAGATTTCAATACATGTGTCGATTTTTGTTCTTGCCTGAATAACGGACTCGATGGAAGGCAGGGCTTTTTCCTGCAGTTTTTTGGCGAGATCGCCGATCGTCTGCTGGGCGTCTTCGACGCTGATATGCGGTAAAATGGTAATTATCTGCCCGGTGCGCTGCCGTGTTGAAAAACCGCCAATCGCCCCCATATATTCATTGATGTGTTCTCCGAGTGTCTTAACAACATCTACCGCCGCCTGATGGCCCAGCGATTCCACCAGAAGATTAAAATTTACGCTGAAAAGAATCGCCGTCCCGGCAATGCCCTCCTGGTCGGCGCCGAAGGTCATTGCATATCGGGATGTAAACATCTGCTTGGAAAGCAACCCGGTCAATTCATCCCTGAAACCCTCAAGACTTTGTAAAAATTCATCGATCATCGGGTGTTTCAGTTGCAGTGCATCTTCGTAGTTTCCCTGAAACGCGACTTTCCCTTCCCAGAGTAGAATAATCCTGTCAGAGATGAACAATACATCCGGGATATCATGGCTGATCAGCACCGCGGTAAATCCCAGTTTCTTTTTATAATGTGCGATCATGCTCAGAATAACATTCCGGCGCACCAAATCCTGACCCGTTGTCGGCTCGTCAAAAAGAACGATATCAGGATCGGTTACCAGGGCCCGGGCCAAGGCCACTCTTTTCTGCATACCGCCGGAAAGCTCGGCGGGATACTTTCCCACCACTTCCGAGAGTTCGGTCTGATCAATCCGCATCATGACCTTTTCTGTAATCTCTTTTTTCTTCAGTCTCGTGGTCTGTCTCAGCGGCAGCGCCACGTTATCAAATACGGTCATGGAGTCAAAAAGGGCATTCCCCTGAAACATGTAACTGATATTTTTCCGATACCCGTCCCATTCGCCATTCTTTTTCATCTCCCCCAACGGTCTGCCGTTCAGAAAAATTTCCCCTTCTTCCGGAGTGAGCAGCCCCGCAATGTGTTTGAGGAGTACGCTCTTTCCGGTCCCGCTCTTTCCGATAATGGTCGTCACCTGATTCGCGTAAATGGCCATGTCCACCTTGTCCAGGATGGTCTTGCCGTTGAATCGCTTCGTGACATTCTTAAATTCTATCAGCGGGGTGTCCAAATGAACCTCTTATTTTACATTAAAAACGTTGTGACCACATAATCGGAAATGAGTATGGTGACGCATGAAAGTACGACTGCCGAAGTCGTCGATACACTGACGCTTTTCGACCCGTGACTGTCCGTTCGCAGGTGTGTAAAATATCCCTGGTAACAGCATATGGTTGAAACAATCACCGCAAAAACGATCGATTTGATGAAGCCGCCCTGAATGTCAACCATAGCAAGGGAAGACATCGCCCGATAAAAATATGCCCCTTCATTCACGCCTAAAAGCAGAACAGCGGTGAGCCAGCCGCCGATAATTCCGACGAGGTCAAAAAAGGCGGTCAGTATCGGAAAGCTGATGATTGCCGCGGCAATCCGTGGGCTGATGAGATACTTCACCGGGTCGATCCGCATGGTGTAAAGGGCGTCGATTTGTTCGGAAATCCGCTGGATGCCGATTTCCGCTGTCATCGCTGAACCGGCCCGGGCGGTAATCATTATGGCTGCCAGAACAGGGCCCAGTTCCCTGATGATGGACAGTGATATGGCGGCTCCGACAACCCCCTCTGATCCGAACTTGATGAGCGTATAGTAAAGCTGGAGCCCCAAAACCATACCTGTGAACAGCCCGACGACAACGACGATGCTCGTGGATGTGGCGCCGATATAGTATACCTGCTTGACAATCTCATGCCACTGTTTTGCCCGGAATATCCTGACAAATCCCAGACTGAAAAAAATAATCGCCGCACCCAGATGGTTGATGATATCCATGGTATACTTACCGATGAAGTTAAAAAAAAATAAAAGATTCAAATAGATACTTCGTGCCATGGGCTTCGGTCAATTGATTCAGTAAAAGTGCGTATGATTAAGTATGGTTTGTGTTAAAGACAAACAAATCCATAACTATCGGAAATGGCTTTTTTTATGCAATATTATATAGCTGATAAAGGATTTGGTCAAGACCGATCAAGAAATTTGGTGAACCAGGTAAGCTTTTGTGGAGCTGAAACACAATGATTCGTTCCCACGGTTTGCCGTGGGAACGAGGGTAAGGAAATTAATCTCCATATACAATTGTTGTAAACTTGGCATATATTCCCAAAACACTCATGCTGTTATGGTCAACATGGTGAATTTTTCTAATATTGCCTGCTTTCATCGCTGCGTTTATGCTGGCATCGCCGGTTGAGATGAGTCCTAAGATCGCGCTGCACGAAGATTCTCCCACTTTGGAATAATTGTCCGACATGGTTGCAGCCACAGGTCCGTCGACATTCGTGAAAATAATCCCGTTGCTGACAGGCGCTCCCACGACGGCACATCCAGTGAAGCAGAATGCCGCGATCGAAAATAATAATAACAATAACATCATTTTACGCATTTATTCTCTCCTTTTTTTGATTATGTAAGGATATACACTGCAATGACCACATGTCATGCATTACTTATAAAGCTGATTGACTGTCGTTCGGGCGAGGCAGCGACTATTCGGTTGTTGCTGCCTCACACATGTAGAACTAAAATTTTTTTTGATATCCGAATATATGGCATGGATCGAATACCATGTCAAATTATAAATCAATTGATATTGTAGATAGTTACAATGGTGATCGCAGGGTATGTCCCCGCGGGAGGTATTTAAAAAAACCAAAGCAACCATTTCCCAATCGATGCGCAGCGGACATTCTCCGCTCATTAATTTTTACCACTGTCTCAACCATCGACTATTGGCATGAGTCCCTGAAGGATGGGTGATGGATAACCCGGAAGAATTCCTGATCTTCGAATTCAAGGTATTTTCGCAAGTCTTTGCTGGAAAACCGGATCAGTCGTTTCAACCCCGAAAGCGTCGGTCCGGCGACGTCTTCAAATTGACGGGCAAATTCCGTGGTTCCAGTTTTCAGGTCATTTAAGGGGATAATTTTATCGATGATCCCGTATTCAAGGGCGT
>JAHECJ010000002.1:0-12129 GCA_024641805.1 Desulfococcus sp. | reverse complement strand
GGAGAGAAAATAGGCGCCCCCGCCGATGGGCAATATCCCCATTTCCAGATATGCGTTTTTAAAAACGGTATTATCAGCGGCAATCCGGTAGTCACACGCCAGGCTGGTATTTAAAAACAGCGGAATCACATTGCCGGAAGCGGCATGAATGACTATTTGTTTCATTTCGGACAGTTTCAGAACCAGGGCCGCATAAAAATTAAATAAGCGGTGAAGGTCTAAATTACTCTGTCGGGACTTGATGGTTTGAAAGAAATGGAGATACTCGAGATGTCCGGATTCTTCCAGAAATGATCGGAAAACAATGACCTTGATAGAATCACAGGCGGAAACCCTGTCCAGGTAGGAAAGAAGGGCATCCCGGTTGGCAATGTTCGTTGCCTGAATAAATAAATTTTTTTGAAAGTAAATCCAGAGGATTCCGTCAATAAATTGCGTAGAAAAGAATTCAAAGTCCGCTTCAAATGATTTTTTATCGATCATTATATGTCCTCCGTTGCAAACCGTAATATTATTAACTAAAATAAGGATGTGTTAATTATAACTTTGCATTTAGTATGCCATGAATAATTATTCCTTTTGTATTTTAATACTCTGATTTCATGTATAAAAAAATACAATGAGGGGTCGGTTTGCGAAAAAGTCTGTTGCCATATGATTGTTTAATTTACAGGATGTAAAGTATTTTATCATTATAACTGGAGGTGCGATGAAAACCCGAATCACCGAACTTTTTGGCATTAAATATCCGATCCAGTGCGGCGGCATGCTCTGGATCGCCAAACCGGAGCTGGCGGCTGCCATCAGCAACACCGGCGCCATGGGCAACCTGACCTCAGGCAATTATAATTCTGCCGATGAATTGCGGGCTGCCATCGACCAGACCCGGAAGCTCACGGACAAACCGTTTATCGTCAATATAACCACCATGCCCTCCATTCGACTGCCCATCGAGCTGCTGAAGGATTTTTTCCGGGTCTGCTGTGAAAAAAAAGTCACGGCCATTGAAATCGCCGGTGCCCCGGTGGATACGTTTCTGGGCAAAGAATTTATTCCCATGGCCAAGGACGCAGGTGTCAAAGTGATCCATAAGGTCGGAACGGTCAAGCATGCCGTGCATGCGGAAAAAGTCGGGTATGACGCCATCACCATGGCCGGTTTCGAAGAAGGCGGATTCCCCCATAAAGACAATGTCTCAACCATGGTGCTGGTGCCGAAGGTGAGAGAAGTGGTGAGTATACCGGTGATGGCCGCCGGAGGAATGGCGGACGGCAAAAGTCTGGCCGCGGCGCTGGCCCTGGGGGCGGACGGCATCATGATGGCCACGCGTTTTCTGGCGACAAAGGAAAGCGGCATTCATCCCAATATTTACAAAGTACTGGTGGAAAAAACCGAAGCCGACACATCCCTTCAGCTGCAGGCCTTGCTGGCCGGATTCGGCCTTCAGGTCCGGGCGCTCCGCAACGAAATTATGCGGAAAGTGGCAAAAGTCGAAGAGGAGGGCGGCGACCTGGGCGAACTCCTGCCCCTGATTTCAGGGGAACGGGCAAAACAGGTCTGGAAAGAAGGCAACGCGGAAGAGGCCATGCTGACCATCGGGCAGTCGGTGGGGCGGATATCAGATATCCCGACAGTCGCCGAATTGGTCTCCCGCATGGTTAAAGAGGCCGAAGCCTCTCTTAAAAGCAGCATCCGGATGTTTGATGAATAACATTCTTTGGCGAGACCGTCATGTATGGTGGACATAAATAAAAAGCCTGCCTGGTTCAGATCCGGTTCCCGTTGCCGGTATTCCCATCTTCCAGTGTCTCACCCGGATATTTTTGTCAGCCGCCATCCGGACAGTAATTATTTCGTGGATATCGCAAAGCTCGGCGACCGGATTTGCCTGGTCAAAGCGTCCGGTTATGTGCGTTCGTATGAGATGGCGGAAGCATTGCGTTTTATTGATGGATATATATCAACGCACTTCGATAAAAAAGCCGGCATCGTCTATATCGAAGATTATGCGGATGTTGAAGGAGCGGATTCCGAAGCCAGAAAAGCGTATATACACTATTTCGAAAACAATGAGGTGTTTTGGGGGTGGATTGTATATAATCTTCCACTATTATACCGGATCAGTTTTAAAATAGCCAAAAGACTTCATGCCCGCGGCAGGCATATGTATGCCGTGGCATTGTTTGAGCAGGCCATCGATCTGGCGGAGGAAATAATCAGCCAGTGCAATGCCGGTAATATTCTGTGTCAGGACAATGATTCTGACCCGCAATGCCTGCCGATCAAAACGTCCGAAGCATCGCCGGCGATTTTCCGGCAGGCCGCCGGAAAAATAAATAACCTCAAGCTCAAACCCTTTGGTCGTTTCAAAGAGCGCATCACCCGAAAATACTCTGAAGAACTCCTCAAATATATTGAATCCATTGACTGGCACCGGGACGGGATTGAAGCTCCGGCAATAAACCATCATGCGGATCCATCCGTCAGAAAAGTTTTTGAGGCGGTCAGCTATCTCAAATCAGAAATGGATGATCTTCTCCGGGAAAGAGATACCACGGAGCATGTTTTGCGGGAGAGCGAGACAAGATATCGGCAGCTGGTGGAACACGCCCGGGCCGGCATCCTGGAGTTTGATTTTCAAACCAACAGGATCATCAGTGTCAATGATTCACTCCTGGGTATCAGTGGATATTCAAAAGAAGAAATGCTTTCGATGAATCCGATGGATCTGATGACAGAGGAAAGCAAAAAGATTTTTGCCAGACGGTTTTCTCAGCGTCTTGAAGGAAAAAATGTGTCCCCGGAAAGCGCTTATCAGTTTGTCAGCAAAAATGGCCAGACAAAATGGGTTCTCTTAAATACCAATATAACGTATCAAGAAGATCTGCTCCGGAAAGCGGAGGTCATTTTAACAGATATTACCCACTTAAAAGAAATTGAAAACAAGCTGGTCGGCTATCAGTCCAAACTCAGACAATTAAGCATCCAGTTGTCAAAAACCGAAGAAATCCAGCGCAGACAATTGGCCTCCCAGCTGCACGAAAGTGTCAGCCAGGAATTGTTTGCCGCGCAGCTCAAGCTCAATGCATTTGAAAAATCCCTGGATGACCCGAAACATGCCAGCCAGCTTGATGAAATAAAGGATCAGATTGTTAAATCCATCAAAGAAATACGGGGCATCACATATGACTTAAGTCCGCCGGTTTTATATGACCTGGGGCTCAGGGAAGCGGTTGAATCATTGGCCAAATCCATTGAATCAAAAAACCGGCTGGTGGTAAAAACAAGATTCTACGGCAGCCTGGAGTATCTGGATGAAGAAATTAAGCTTACGGTTTACAGAGTGATCAAGGAAATCATTCAAAACGCAATAAAGCATGCCTGGGCAAGCAATGTGGCTATCAATATTGACAATTCAAATAATCAGTTAAGTATTGATGTCAGTGATAATGGGATCGGGTTTGATGCCGGCAGCCTGTCCGAAGGGCACTACGAGGATAAGGGATTCGGGCTGTTCGATATCATGGAAAAAATAAACCACCTTAGCGGCCGCCTGACAATTCATTCCGCGCCAGGCTCCGGAACACGGATAAACCTGGTTGTTCCACTCAATGAACCGGTATTTCCCATTTTAAAAAATTAAAGAGCGTTTCATTTCAGTTATAACGATAGAATGAAACGCTCTTTTTTTATTAATTTTACAGGGTGTTGAAAA
Source organism: Desulfococcus sp. (assembly GCA_024641805.1). Classification (GTDB taxonomy): domain Bacteria; phylum Desulfobacterota; class Desulfobacteria; order Desulfobacterales; family Desulfosalsimonadaceae; genus SURF-3. Next base: position 8,414 of record JAHECJ010000002.1, on the reverse strand, counting down.
ACGTTATGAGCGCCGGCAAGGCAAGGCGAAATTAACGTGAAATAGCGGAGTTTATATCTATAAATGAGCATCTTGAGCGTCAATTTCAACGCCGCATGGCCAAGCGCAATAGTTTTTCAATATCCTGTCAGATCCAGCGGAGAACCCCTGCAAACACCACCAGCATCGCCGCATTAATGACAAACAGGCTGCCGATCCACAGGATCTGGGTTTTCGGCTGCCAGTCATAGGCGAAGTTGGCGGCCAGGAAAAAAGGGATATACACGGTGATAAACACCGGGAAGGAACCCCACCATGGATACACCCAGTGAAATGCCGGTGTGGTGGCCAGCCAGATTTCAAAGATGGAAAAAAACGCCGCATTGCCCAGGGCAAATAAAATGCGGTTGTTGATGCCCATGATTTTCAGCTTCGGATCTTCTGGCAGTATCTTGGAAAAAATCAGGCCGGCAACGGAAAACATGAGGGACAATTCCGCTCCCACGCCGATGAGCAGCAGAAAACTGGTGCCGGCCGGAACCGTCCACAGGGCGTGGCCGGAGAAGTGCTGAATCAGGGCGTTAAGAATTTCATAAAACCAGTGCACCATGTACAGGGAAAGGCCTGCGGCAATCCCCTTCCAGTTCTTATTGGCGATTTCATTGAAGTAAATGTAAACAACCAATGCCAGCAGCGGAATCAGATGCCATTCAAATGTCGACGGATTCCTTAAAATATCAAGCGCTTTTTGAGTCAACTCCGGATGATTCAGGGTCATGCAGTTCCTCCTAATGTTTATCAAAAGGTAAATGTTGCTGATATAATTACCTGGGTTTGATGCATTAATTAGGCCTTAAGGTGTCGGGTTTCAGGTGTCAGGGAGGGATAACCGGCACCTGAACACTGAAACCTGTCCCCCCCAAAAGTATTACCTCACATTCAGCTCAACCCGCGCAGCTTTAAATTCTGCTTTCTTTGCGGGTGAAAGGGTGTCGGGTTCTGACAGAAAAAGTCGGTCTGCCGAAACGCTTCCGTCCTGCAACAGGAAATTTTTTACCCCCTGCGCTCTATCCATTGCCAGCCGGCGCAGTTCATCGTCTGTGACCGTCATCTGCCCGCGGATTATCGATTCCATTTCTTCAATGGTCAGGCTGGGATCATTCACCGCTTTCAGCGTCTTGTTTTTTTCCGGGTCAGACATGATTTCTTCATCATATGCCTGCTTGAGCAGTTTTTGATATTCCTCGAGGCTTAACACCATTTTATCCAGTACGGCGATGTCTTGCGGCGAGCCTTTTTTTAAGCTTCGGGTTTTTATTTTACGGGCAAGCATCAGGTCTTTCAAGGCGGCCTTGTCGGCTTCCATATCCACATAGCCGGATATGTCCAGTTTCAATACCGGGCGCTCAAACATCAGTTTCTTGACGGTATCGAGTTTTTGGGTGCCGGTATCATCGATGGTTGAGGTGGCTGCCGCAAATTCGATGTACCGGAGTTCTTCACCGCCGCCGACAATGGAGCTGACCAGATCAAAAGGTGATGTGGCCGCCTTGACAATCAGATTTTGCAGCGCGTTTAACAACGGCTTGCCGATTGCGAAATTCGGATCGTCGGTTCTCCCGGAAATCGGAAGGTCAATATTGATCTGACCGTTTCGATCCTTGAGCAGGGCGATGGCCACGCCCAAAGGCAATTTGACGGCATCCGGGCTGTTCACATTTTTGCCCAGCGTAAACTGGTCCAGCAATATCCGGTTCTGTGCGGTGATGGCTTTTTTGTCTATCTTATACGCAACGTCCGAGCTGAGTTTTCCTTTTTCGATCATTCGGCCGATGTATTTCCCGGAATACGGGGACAGGGGGCTGAGTTCCAGGTTGGAAAGGCTGTACGTGATATCCAGAAACAGGTCGCTGGTTAGGGGATTGATTTTACCTTTCATTTTTACCGGTGCATAGGCGTCGATATTGCCCTTGGCCTCCAGGTCGGCGGCTTTAAAATCGTCGGACGTCAACCCGGTGACCCGTAATTCAGTCAGATTCATCCGGGTGGAAAAATGCGGTTCAATGCTTTGGTCATTAAACGCCAGGTTACCATTTTCCAAAATGACTTCGCCGATTTTAACGGGAATGACGGGCGTGGCTGCCTGGTTTTCAGGCGTATCGGGCGCGGATGGTTTGGCCTTGTTGTCCGGTGATTCGGGTTTTACAAAAATTTTTTGAATGTTTGAAACCTTGTCGTTAAAAATAATGAACTGATTTTTGAAATCCTTGAGCAGGATTTTATCCATATTGATTTTTAACGGATGGGTGGACACATCAATCCCGTCCAATGAAAACGTGTTCCACGCGACAAACGTTTCCTTGCGGGCCGAGTCCAGGGAATCAAATCCGGTGATCGCCGCCTTTCCGGTGACGTTTGTCTGAATTTTTCCGTCGGATGCAGGTTGAACTGCGGCATGCCCCGAGGCAGCGAGTTGGCCGCCTGTGATCAGGAGTTGAACATTATCGGGAATATACGGCTGGCCCCAGGCCAGTTTTAAATCCGAAAGGCTGAAATCAGTGTCAACCAGAATCGGGGTGACGCCCAGTTTACCGCTGACCGCTATGTTCGCCTCCTTGTTGATCCGGGCATGAATATCATATGCGGCGGTTTTATCCGGTGCATTCGTAAAATTCGAGACCTTGATCACGAGGTCATCGACAGACATTTCAACCGGTCCGGCATCTGATTTTTTTGCCGCAGCGAAGTCGGCATATGAAATTTTGCCGGCGTCCAGCAAAAATTCATTAATTGTAAGTATAAAGGGATTTTCCGGAGCGGTTGAATCCGGAGTAGATTCCGTTGGAGTTTTCTCAGTGTCTTTGGCCGGCTCGGATATCTTGGCGGGTTTCGGGCCCAGAGTCGTCAGGTTGATGATGCCGTCGGCATTGCGGGACACGGACAGTTCCGGGGATTCTATTTTGACCGATGCCAGTGTCAGTTCGTGCGCCAGCGGTCGGGAAGGGGCCACGTCGATTTTGAGATCAGGCAGCTTCAGGACGGTGCTGCCGTCACCTTCAATGATGTCAAGCCCGGACAGACCAATGGTGCCCTGAACCGTCACTTCGGGCTGGTTGTTTTTCTGCAGATATGAAACCCGGGCGTCAACGTCCAGGTGGCCGTTACTGATTTTAAAACCCACCATGTTTTTTGGCACATAGGCGAAATAATACGGTATTGAAATTCCTGAAAGCGAGAATTCTACGTTTGTTTCTATAGTGCCATGAAACGGTTTGGTATCGATGTCAATGGAAAGTTTGGCGTTGTCAAAATCTCCTGTCAGCAGGGGTTCCGCAAACATATCGATATGTTGATCAAAATTTGAAATATGCGGCAGCGTGAGATGGATCGATGATAAAACATGCTTGCCCTGGACCATGTCATCCTGAAGTGAGATGCTGCCGTTAATGATGGCGATGTTTGAAACGGAAAACCGAAACGGCTTTTTGTCTGCTTCAGGCTCATTGGTTTTTTCCTCAGCCTTTTTCGCGGGTTTTTTTTCAGGGATCAGGTCGGAGAAGTTAAATCCGGTTTCAGCTGTTCGGACAAGATGGAAATCCGGCTTTTCAAGCCGGACTTCACTGACCACCAGGCCCAGTTTAAACAATGACATGGTCTGGATATTGACGAACAGTCTGTCAAAGGAGGCAAACGGGTCGGTCGCGTTCTTGTCCTTAATATCCAGCCCGTCGATCTCGACAGTCAGGGCAAAGGGATTTAAGCGGATATTTTTGATGCTGACCGGCCGGTTCAGTGCCTCGGATATTTTGCCGGGCAGCATGGATTCCAGTATCATAGGGACGGCAACAAATCCGATCAGGGCATAGATGATCAGGATGGCACCAATAATAATGGCGATTTTTTTTTTGCGATTCATGATTTTATAGCCTGACTGGGGTTAACGGTTGCTGGATAGGCTTATTTTCGTAAAGGTTGCTATGGTTTGAAATTACTCACGAGTTAAACTAATGTCAAGAAATTGGTAAGATATCGCCACAAACGGATAAAGCGCCATTTTCTGTCCTTGATGCAGTCCGGGGGGTTTTAAGTTTCATTTTGAAGTATTCATCACTCTCATCTATAATTCGGAAAAAGCAGATCCGACCTTCTGGAACAATGAGGGGTGATTTTTTCTGATGACGATAAATTTAATCGACACCCATGCCCATCTGTGTGACCCGGTTTTTGACAATGACCGGTCATCGGTGATTGAAAGGGCGGTGGCCGCCGGTATTGAAAAAGTTATTATTGTCGGCGAAAATATTTCAGATGCCCGGCGGAATCTGGAACTGGCTGAAATCCACCCGGCGCTTTTGCCGGCAGCCGGTCTTTATCCTACCCATCTGGACCTAAACGCCGCTGAAGAAATGGGTGCGTTCATCCGAAACGAACGCTATCGCCTTGCGGCCATCGGAGAGGTGGGACTGGATCATTGGGCGGTGGGGGAAGAATCGGAAAAAGAAATACAGCAACTGATTTTTTCAGGGTTTATTTCGCTTTCCCTGGAACTGGATTTGCCGCTGAATGTCCATTCCCGGTCCGCCGGCCGGCATGCGGTTTCCCTTTTGCTGGGAAAGAGCGCAAAAAGAGTGCAGATGCATGCCTTTGACGGTAAATTCGGTGCGGCCATGCCGGCGGTGGAGGCAGGTTTCTTTTTTTCAATCCCCCCCTCCATTGTTCGTTCGCGCCAGAAACAGAAACTGGTGAAACAGCTTCCGCTGTCGTGCCTGCTGGTTGAAACCGACAGCCCGGTTCTGGGGCCTGATCCCGGTGCACGGAATGAACCGGCAAATGCCGTTGTGAGTGTGGAAATGATCGCAAAGATTAAGAATATCCATGCGCAGGCAGTGGCCGAAGCGGTGACGGAAAATACCCGTCGGTTGTACGGGAAACAGCTGATGGGCATAAAATCGTAGGTCGGGATTCTTTCCCGACAACATATCTGGGAAAAGGCTGGCGCTGACCGTCGGGTAAGAAACCCGACCTACATTTCCATGTCATGATTGATTCTGCTGAAGTAAAACTTGCTATTTCGTCTTTTTAAAGTCTTTGCTTAAAGCGTTTCGATAATTTTCTTTTGAAACCCTGTGAGTACCTCGTTGAAATCAAAAGTATCCGGTGTCAGGACAATGGAGAAAAGCGCCATTCCTTCCAGAAACGCCACCGTGGCGGCGCTGATCCGGCGGGCGGCTGCCGAATCTTTGGTCACCGTGTTCAGCATTTCAGACAGGGTATCAATCCATTCCCGGTAGGCCTGCTGAAGGATGGAGCGGATGTTTGCATTATATGCCGCGATTTCCCAGATCTCGATAAAGACTTTTGACAGTTTTTTGTTTAAGGTAATTCGGGAATTCATGAATCCGAAGAATTCCGCAATCAGTTCCTTTTCGCTTAAGTTTTGGGTTTTAATTTCGATCAGCCAGTCGTTAAACAGGTTTTTGTAATGATCAATCACATATTCAATATAGCGGGTTAAAATATCATCCTTGTTTTTGAAATAATAATGCAGCAGGCCGTGATTGACGCCGGCGGCACGGGCAATATCCTTAATGGATGTTTTCTCAAAGGGCTTTTCCTGAAGGCACTGGTTTAATGCTTCAAGTATCTGGATTTTTTTGTCTTCCGGAGCTTTTTTGATGGGCATTGGTGGGTGACGTCCTTTCGCCTGACATGCGCGGTTTCCAATTTCACAGCATCTGCGGCATCAAATGACATCCCGCATAGCGAACTATAGCAAGGCGTCATTTTCCTTGTATCTGCCGCAAACTTGAAAACCGTTTATCTTAGGATTGATCAAAAAATATTGACACCTGAGTTTTTATATTTTATTTAGTTAGTCGACCAACTAAATATCAGAATTTGAAATTCCCGTCAAGTCAAAGATTTTTATAAAATAGGGAGGTGCCCCCATGATCCATGATCAATCAACCGATTACCAATCCAAAAGCTGGTGGCTGGAATCGCTGCCGGAAACCATCACTCCCAATCCGGGACTGACCGGAAAGGACAAAACCGATGTGGTGGTCATCGGCGGCGGATATACCGGGCTGTCCGTCGGATACCATCTCAAGCAGATTAATCCGGCCATCGATGTCCGCGTGATCGAGTCCGATGTCTGCGGATATGGTGCGTCCGGCCGGAACGGCGGATTTTCCATGACCCTGTTCGGACTGACCAAGGGGATCACCGCATTCCGGTTTAACGACAAGAAGGCCAGGGCAGCCCACACATATATGGAAGAGGCGGTGGATTATCTCCATAACGTGATCACTGAAAACCATATTGACTGTGATTACGAGCGCAGCGGATACCTTCTGGTGGGGACCAGCCCGGCACAGATGAAGCGGGTGGAGCATGATTTTAAGATTATTGAACGCTGGGGAAGCACCGGCATCGAGCGATGGGACCGGGCGAGGCTGGCAGAGGAATTTAAGACCGATTTCTATAAACTCGGATGGTTCGAGCCCCGCTGCGGCATTATCCAGCCCGCAAAGCTGGCCCGGGGCATGAAAGTTCTTGCGGAATCCAAAGGCGTCACCATTTATGAGAATTCACCGGTAACCGGCTTTTCAAGAAACGGGGCATCCGGGTATACGGTGAAAACGGACGCCGGGGAACTGCAGTCCGAATATCTGGTGTTTGCCACCAATGCCTACTCTGTTCTGTTCCCCCAGTTAAAGTCACTACAGCGTCCTGTATTTACGCATATCGTTATGACCGAACCCCTGACGGACTCCCAGATGGACAGTATCGGATGGCAGTGCCGCGCCGGTGTGGAAGATGCCCGGGACCTGATTCACTACTACCGCCTGACAAAGGATAACCGAATCGTCATGGGCGGCGGGGATGTCTCTTTTGCCTATGGCACGGATTTGAACAAGGATTTAAATGACAAAATATTTGATCACCTGGAAGGGCATGTAACCGAGATTTTTCCACAGCTCAAAGGCATCCGTTTCACACACAAATGGGGAGGCCCGGTTTCCGTGACCGTGGACATGGCCCCGGTCATCGGGTACCTGGGAAATGATAAAAAAGCCATCTTTTCCTTAGGCTGTATCGGGCACGGGGTGTCGCTCACCACCTACAACGGCATGACCATTGCCGAAATGATCACCGGCAGCCAGTCCGAGCGAACGGAAATGTTTTTTGTGGGCAGAAAAACGATTCCCTGGCCGCCGGAGCCGATTGCTTACGGGGCGTCCCATGCCATCCGGGGGTTTATGCGGCTGGAGGATCGTATGTACTATAAATAATTGTATTTAAACAATAAAGTTCAACCGGTTTAAAAAAGACACGTATTGCTATCAAACTTTAAGGCAGGTTGTTGAAAAACGTTATGAGCGCAGTCAAGACAAGGCCCCAAATTTAAGCCGGGGCGGCGAAAAGCGGAGCTTATGTCTATAAGTGAGCACGTTGAGCCGAATTTTAACGCCGTATTGGCAAGCGCAATAGTTTTTCAGCAGCCTGGCAGGAGCTCCCATGATTATCGACATCCACACCCACCTGGGCGATATACTTTATCCCAACGGCGGCCAGTTAATTGATCAGAAGAACGTCCGGAAAAAAATCTTTTTTGATGTCATTTCTCTTTCCGAGTTCCTGCTGCACACCGGCATGTCCGATGCAATGGACCAATGGCTGTATAAAAAAGTTTATACACTGGTGACCCGGGCGTCACGGGCCAGAAATGCCACGGCCACCCTGGAGAACATGCGCCGGTCCATGGATGAGGCGGGCGTTGACAAGAGCGTGTGCATGCCCATCCCGCCGTATGTGACGTTTGATGATCTGAGACGCGCGCAGTTAAAGGACGAAGGCGTCATCCCGTTTACCGGCGTTGATTATAGCAAAGAATATGATGTAGCAGCCGCCCTGAAGAAAGATGTGGAGCAGGGGGCAAAGGGGATGAAACTGCATCCGATTATTCAGCGTGCCCCCTTGGATACGGAAAAGACCTTTTCCGCGGTTGAGGCATTTGCCCCGTATGGTCTGCCGGTGCTTTTCCATTGCGGCGTTTCTTCCTATTATCTCGGTGCCGAGCAGCTTCGGAAAGAAAATGCCGTTCTGGGGGAAATTGCCTATGCCCGCGACCTGGTGGCCAATTTCCCGAACGTCACGTTTATTGCCGGCCATGCCGGTCTTTTTGAATACCGGGATGTGATGGATCTTTTGGGCGGATTTAAGAATGTAATGGTGGATACCTCCGTTCAGTCCCCCGGGCATGTCCGGGCGCTGTTAAAGGTTTTCGGACCGGAACGGGTGATGTTCGCTTCGGACTGGCCTTACGGCAACCGGAAGCCGGCCGTGAAAATTATCAAAAAAGCCTGCCGGGGCGACAAATCACTGGAAAATCGTATTTTTTATGAAAATGCAGCGTCACTGCTGGGGGAATA
>JAHECJ010000123.1 GCA_024641805.1 Desulfococcus sp. | reverse complement strand
GATGCGTTGCTTAATATAATATGCAGCACCATTTCCATCTGACCATAATCGGCATTCACTTCCGGCAGATTGTTGGCCAGAGACGTTTCAACATGGATATTTTCATTGCCAGCATGCTGAAAAACCGGCAGCGTTGATGTCACCAGTTTGTCTATATTCATGGCCACCGGCCGATATTTCCCGCCCCGTGCATAGGCAACCAGTTGAGACGTCAGGTCACTGATCTGCGATATGGCTTTTTTCATCGGCTCCAGGTTTTTTTCAACCATCGTGTTCCCGGCCAGTTTAAGCCGGATCAGATCAATATTGCAGGACAGCACAGACAATTTATTGTTGTATTCATGGGCAATGCCGCCGGCCAGAGACCGGATCGATTCGAGTTTATGCACCTCAAATATCCTTTTCTGCATTGCAATACGTTCGCTTATATCCCTGGCCACACAGACTATACCGGCAACCTTCCCCCACTCATCTTTCAGCAGCGTGGCAGACAAAATCACCGGAAAACTTTTTTCATCTTTGGTGATAAACTGGAATTCTTCATTTCTTATGGATCCTTTGGAGGTTAAATCCCTCAGCAGCGGGTCGGCATCCGCTTTTAACGCAAACACGTCTTCAACCATCCGGCCTTCCAGATTTTTTTTTTGATAACCCAGCATATTGCAGGTGGCTTTGTTCACGATAACGATTTGCCCCTTTGGATCCAGTAAAATCAATGCCTCGGTCATGGTTGAAAGGATATTGCCCGCTGCGGTGGCCGGTGTAATGGTTAAAAATCGATAGCGGAGAATGACATAGGCAATGCCGCACACCCAGAAAAGCAAAGAGTAATGACCAAGTGCCGGGATATCATGAATATTTAATTCAGGCAGCATTACATTGGTCAATGACCCTGTGATCAACGCAAACATTCCGGTGATAAAAATGATCAATGCCTGCTGTTTTATGTCCGGATTATCCGTCTTTTTCCAATAATCAAAGACCAGCAAAAGGCCGATGCCGGTTGTCAGCGAATAGTAGGCAAAATACAGATACGTCCACACAGAATTCTGCCAGATAAACGCCCATCCGTACGATTGCTTAATACAATCAGTTATAATGGATTCGTGTTGCCATTGCTGATAGATCAGCAGAACCGGAACCGCTATGAAAACAATCATGAGCTTCTTTAATGGAATCACCCGGTTTTTTTCGGTAAAAAAAACAAAGAACGGAAAGACAAAACTGCCGAAACTGAGCCAGCCGAGGGAACCGATTCTAAGGCTTAGTTTTGCCGTTTCTAAAGCTGAATGGGGATCATCAAAAAAAACCGTCGCAAACGTCCACACGGAAAAACAGCAGGTGATTCCGAAAAAAATCCGGTTTAAAACCGCATCCGGATTTTTAACCAGAATATAAATTCCAAGGCAGGCATAGATGAGGAAACTGATAAAATCAAAAAACGACAGTATGCTCACTGGCTGACCCCCGTTCCTTTTGTCCAGGCGCGGTACATCTAAGACGATGATATTGCAATCACCACATCACTTTTTTTATCATACCAGAAAACAAGATGATTTGTCTTCTCCAAAATGCGCGTACCGAAAAAGTCGGACCATCAAGTGACCTTGCCGCTGATTTGAAATTTGCTCAATTCACTGGAACTTGCAACACCTATATATTTTAAAAGACTTGATAGGATACTCTCTGCTTCGGCAAACGGCATCGTTACCTAATTCCGTCCGGTGCTGTGCGCTTTGGTTCAGAAACGAATCACTTCTCCGGCCCGTGCTTCACTCAGATACTCTCCGTTTCGAACCACGTGCTGTCCATTGATAAATACATGCTCAATCCCTTGCGGGCGGGCGGCCGGCAGATGGCCTTGTGCCGGTGTTTCGGCAATTGTTTCCGGGTCAAAAACAACCACATCCGCTTTTTTTCCGGCGGCCAGCACCCCGCGATCCTTTATGCCGAAACGTTCGGCCGAATCGGATGTCATCCGCCGGACGGCATTTTCCAGGGAAAATAATCGGCGATTTCGAACATATTCCCCGAGTATTTTTGGGAACGTTCCCAAAGCGGCCGGATTGGGATACCCCCCATACCGGGTCAATGCATCTGTTTCAAACAGGCACAGGTCATGTTTCAAAACTTCCCCCAGCACTTTTTCCTGCCCCGGTTCCCCGCTGTATGAATGAAACAGAACCACCGTCTGCCCCTGGCTTGCTTCACTGAGTTTCAGCACCGTCGCAAAAGGAGAAACTTTCCACTTCCGGGCAATGTCCGTCACCCGGTATCCGTTTAAATCCTGCCATTTACCCAGTCCCGCATCCATAATCTGGAAATCCCCGTACGAAAATCCCACCAGCTTAAACCCCAGCCGCAGCTCGGCCCTGAGAATATTTCTGGCCCATCGGCTCTGGTATGCCTTGGGAAGTTTGCTCAGAAACCAGTAAGGGAGCACCGCGTTGATGGTGGTATTGCCGAATGTATAGGGAAACGCGTCGAATTTGATATCCAGACCGCTTGCCCGCTCTTTTTCCATGATCTGAAGACATTTTTCAGCCGTCGGCCAGCTGTTTCGTCCCACAAAAATCAGATGCGATACCTGGAGCCGGACCCCTGTTTTTCGGGCAACAGCGATCATTTCTTTCAGAGCCCGGACATTATGAGGCCTTAAATCCGTGGGGGGATAGGTGGGAGACATCCGACTCAGCGCCTTTAGATGAACCGTCACCGGTTTGTCCGCAGATGCGGCTGCCCGGCAAAATGATTCCAGTTCCTCAATCGGGGAATACATTCCCGGTTCATAACCCAGTCCGAAACTCAAGGCGCAGGCCCCTTCCGAAAAAGACTTCTCAAGGGCTTTCAAACACCCATTCATTTCGTCCTTTGAAAGAATCCGCTGATGGAGTCCGGCCTGTCCCAGGCGCAGGGATGCATGCCCCACCTGATGCGCGGTATTGATGATAGGCCGGGCCAGCTCAATGCGGTTCAGAAATTCTTCAAATGAATTCCATCGATAATCCAACGGCCGGTCATTCATCAATTTAAAATGAGAAGAACCCAGCAGCTTGCGCATATTTTCAGCAATGGGCGCCGGCGAAAATCCGCAGTTCCCGCCGACAATGGTTGTAACCCCTTGTTCCGGAAGGCATTTTAAAGCCAGATCATGATCTTCGCCCGGCAATACCCAGTCTGAATGGGAATGCATATCAATGAAGCCGGGAGAAATCACTTTTCCAACAACATCAATCACCAGATCTGCTTCAGGGGAATTGTCATTGTCTATCACTGATTTGATCCGGTCACCGTGAATTAAAACATGACCCTGAAACGCTTTTTTCCCGGTACCGTCAATTATACTGCCGTTTTTCAGCAACACCGTTTTCATTATCCGTCTCCGCTGAAATCATTCTCCGGCTGATGAACATAGATGAAAATGCACTTTGGAAGAGCGCCGCCTTTTAATGCTTAAATACCGTAACCTTTATTGGAAAATCTTCCAGGTTGCCCACGTCAAATTTAATGTATCCGTTTTGTGGCTCAAATTCACAACTTCCACCATACGGTGAGATTGCTTCCTTGCCGCTGTATCTGTCCTTTATTCCCGCACCTGAGTTTTTACAAAGCGCCGCCGTTTCCGGCGTTAGATCCGTCATAAAACCGATTTTAACCGGCGCAAAAGCGACAAAGGAAATCTCCTTTTTCGTGTGCGGCTGGAGCGTAAACGTATCAATGACGTCTTTCATATCTTCAGGTTGCAGCGGCGCCGGTTTTTCTTCTTTTTGCAGGTTATCCGGCTTATCCGGCACCGGCGGGGGCTCGGGTTCTTCAGATTTCATCGAGTCCGGACCGGTCATGTTTTCGGATTTATCGACAGCATTGTCAACATCATCCGGCGGGGCATCGCCATAATGCACCACCCCGCTTTCATCCGTCCATTGATAAAAAGCCGGGCTTTGATTAAAAAACAGAAACCCGACGGCAACTGCCAGCACTATAATGATCATATTTTTTTGCATCCCAACGTCCTCCAGACAGCCTCTTCCTTTTGGCCGGCGTTTTGTAATTTTTTTAGGGAAACCGGTATTGTAAGGATTTTTTATTCATCATTTGGGACTTTCCCATCCGATATCACTGGAAAATTAATATTAAAATTTATACTATCAGATTAGTTTCAAAAAATATATTATTACCCGTATCCCCCCTGAAAAACCGCCGCCTGAAAATTATTTAATTCCATATTTAAAGTTAATAAAAAAACTTATGATAGGGCATAATTCAAAAAAAACCAGGCTTCATCCGCTCAAATTGACGAAAGTCACCCCATCTATACTCCGATACTAAAAACGGTCATAAAAAAATAGTTTTTTTATAACATCAATTGCTTGACATTAGGAAAATTTAATTTAATATTTTTCCATTATATAAGAGGGCTTTTTTATTTTAAGGCCGGTTTCTTTCCGAAGGTGTTACCATTGCCAAAGTGGTGCCCGAAGGTAAAGGAGTAAAAGTAATTTTTTAACATGGAGGACGTCACTATGGCTAATGGAACTGTAAAATGGTTTAATGAAAAAAAAGGCTACGGTTTCATTGAACAGGAAAATGGGCCGGATGTATTTGTACATCATTCGGGAATCAACGCAACCGGTTTTAAAACGCTCAATGAAGGAGACCGCGTTACATTTGACATTGAGAAGGGGGCAAAAGGACCTTCTGCAGTTAATGTCACTGTTGTTTAATTTCAGCTCTATACACTAAAAAAGGCATCTTCGCTGATTCAGCGAAGATGCCTTTTTTGCCGGCGACATGGAAACGTCAGGAGCCGGGTGCCCCCGCACCAAAGCATTTATTGCCTGACAATAACATGGTGGCTGCGCATCAGGTTTTGTAATTTTTCATAAGGCTGCGCACCCACCAGTCGATCTTTATTGATCATAAATGTCGGTACCGCACTAATCGCATTGTCTCTTGCAAGCTGCCAGTCCGCATCCACCTGATCTTTAAACAATCTCTGCGCGATTACGTTTCGGGCGTCTTTCCTGTCAAGCCCGATGGATACGGCAATATCTTCAAGGACCTGTGTGTCCGAAAGGTTTTTTGCCCTGACAAAATAAGCGGCAAAAGCGGCTGCATGAAACGCTTCCCCCTTATTTTTCGTTTCCGCCCAACAGCTCAGTTCCTGTGCGAGCCTTGTATTATAGATATGAAGTACTTCTCCAAACGGCAGCCTCAGGTCCGATGCCATTTGCTTCATGGACGCGATCATTGTATCAATATTACCGATCCGGCCGGCAAAATACTGTTTCAGCGGAACCCCTTGTTCCGGTATCTCCGGATGAAGCGGAAACGCCCGCCATTTGGCGGCAATTTCAAATTCCTTCTTTAGCTGTTCAATACGACCCGTAATGAAATAGCACCAGGGTCAGATATAATCGGAAAATATTTCAAGAACCATTGGTTCAGACATTCTTCTCTCCTTTGCCCCTTATCACCGAATCAATGCTTTGAATTTATTGCATATCGAAATATCCACGCGTTCTGATTTGTTCGTTTGCAAGGCATCCGGGATGAAGCTGCAGCCCGGCTGCCGCAAATCCCGGATAAGACCGCAAAAGAGCAAATCAGGACGCATGGAGTTATACGCCCGGCATGATCCGATACACCCAGCCCTTATCCTTGCACCACTGGAAAAACATCAGCCGGGACATCCGGTTCGCCGCGGCTTCATTGGATATCGCGGTGGTGATCGTCTCCTGACTGCTTTTTAATTTGAATCCTTTTGCTTTTTGTTCAATGACGTGCCGGACCTCTTCAAGCACATACCCATGCCTCAGCATCTTCTGATCGACCGGGGAACGGAAAGTTTCTTCAAGCGCATCCTTTAACACCTTAAAATTTGCTGAAACGGTCATCTTTTTTAAAGATTCCAGGAATGAATAATCCATCACCCGGTCAATAAAAACAAGGGGGTTTGGGTCCATTGCCTGGTAGAGCATCACAAACCGGCATATTTTCAAATCCCTGGTGAAAACAGTCTTTGGTTTTTTCCGCCCCTCGCCGGAACCCGCGTCATCGACCATCATATAGGAGACTTTCCCATCGGTTGTCTGGTAACTGCCTTCTATAAGCAGTATGTTCTCTTCATTAAAAATATCGACAAAATGACGGGCGCTGTCAGAAAACCGGCTCTTTTTTTCCCCGAACCGGCAGGAAACGACCATAAACGGTTGAAACTGCAAATCCAGAAAAGTTTTCCGGACCACCAGAAAGTTGATGCCGGACGTTTCCAGAAGATCCCCGGATGATCCGGCTATTTCATGGGATAAGACCGGACAGAGAATATGGGGCAGTTTGATTTTCAATTTGTTTTCAATGATGAAATGATCAAAGCCTGACAACCGGCAAAGCAATTGAATACCTTCCGGAGCTGCCGTTGAACCCGGAAGCAGGACCAGCAGACAGTCAAAACCGGGTTCATGGGCGTCGTCATTCATCTGGAAAACTTCTTCATTCCGGAAGCTATTGGGCCGGCATGGATTTCAAGTGCGCTAAAAAGTCTCCGACTGCGCGGAAAACCCTGTCTGCATGCTCACCATTGATAATGCCGTGGCGTTCATAATTGACCATCAGGTACTCTTTATCCTTTGCTCCCAG
>JAHECJ010000122.1 GCA_024641805.1 Desulfococcus sp. | reverse complement strand
GATCTGTTGATGGATTAATTCCTCCATCTGTTTCAGAAAAACCAGCGGGCTGATAACCATGAAATGCACTATCAAAGAAGATGCCGCGTGGAATTCATTTTTTTCAACTCCCTGTTCAATTATCTTTGCCAGTATTTCCAGGATGGAGCGAAGGGACAGGATCACTGCCCCGGGAAGATTTTTTCCGCCGGCAGCGGTCTCGCGAAGCATGATCGGCGGGATTCGTGAATTTTCCTGAATCGATTTTGAAATTGTATGAATATAAATCTGAAGATTTTCAACGGGAGACTTATCCCAGTTGATATTTTGTTCCATTACGGCGGCAAGGCTTCCAAAGGTTGAATCCAGCACTTCGGAATAAAGCGCTTCCTTGTCCCCGATATGGTAATAAATCATTGCCTTGTTGATTTTCGCCTGTCGGGCGATCTCATCCATGCGGGCCCCGGCGTACCCTTTGTCCGCGAACTCTTTTGCAGCGGATTCAAGTATCCGGTTAAAAATGATGGAACTGTCTTTTTTAGGTTTTGATTTTGCCATTCAGTTTTCCGGTATTTAAATGCACTCGGGTAAATATGTTAAGTGATACCAGGTAAATCAGCAGGACTAAATTTTTAACCAACTGGTTAGTTAAATAAACAATCCGAAGGGACCTGTCAATATTTTTTAGACGGGTAAGGAATTTATTCGCGGGAAATTTGGGCGGCCTGAATCTGAACGCAAGGGGTTTATGAACGCAGGCATTGCCCGGTCTGATCCAGAGCCTTATCGGCTTCCGCCGCGATGCGCAAAATGAGTTCGGAAACAGTGGGGGTGTCATGCAACATACCGGTCACCTGCCCGAGCAGCAGCACTCCCTCATCAACGTTTCCGAGGGCCAGGCTGTTCTGGATCGGTTGATAGGCATTTGCCATGCGGGCCAGCTGGATGGATTTTGTCCAACCGGCCAGAAGTATACCCAGAAACATCTTAAACCAGGGAAAGCCGAATGATTTTGCCGCCGCCCGGGAGGTAAACAACGCCCGGAGCATGGGGATGCGGTCCCGGATCAGGCGGTCGGTTCCCCTGGATTTCATCGCCCGGCACGGCAGACCGTCAATTTTATGGGTATAGATGGTATCATGCACATTTTTCTCAATACTGGCCAGTTTTGTCCTGGGATGCACCGGACTCTCCATTGTATTCATAAACCGGGTCCCCATGGCAATGCCCTGCGCGCCGAGGGAGATGGCAGCGGCGAGTCCCCGGCCATCGGCAAATCCGCCGGCGGCAATCACCGGAATATTGACGGCATCGACGATACTGGGGACCAGAACCAGGGAAGTGACATCTCCCCCATGTGCCGCTGCTTCATGGCCGGTGACAAGCAGTGCGTCCGCTCCGTCCCGACAGGCGGCAAGGGCGTGTTTATGGGTGACCACCGTGGCAATCACTTTGCCGCCGTAGGAATGAACGGCACGGGACAGCCGGTCCCCTTTTCCCAGCGAATAGTTTACCACCGGAACTTTTTCTTCGATCAGGACGTCGGCTTTTTTTTCGGATCCAGGCAGAATCAGGGGTACGTTTGCGCCAAATGGTTTTTTCGTCATCTTTCGGATATGCTGGATGGCATGCCGGATTTCATCATTGTTCAGGTTACCGGTAGCCAGGATGCCGAGACCGCCTGATTCGGAGACGGCAGCCACCAGTTCCGGTGTGCTGACACCGGTCATGCCGGAAAGGAGTATCGGGTACTGGATGTTGAAAAGTTCGGTAATAGCGGTTTTCATCTTTCACCTGTCAAATGGCCGTGTAAATTTTTCATGAACTTGAAGAATGTCGTTTAACCAGGAAAAATAGGTTTTAATGAATTGGGAATCAGAGTATCATTAATTTGAAACTATTTAAAACCTAAATCTTTAAAAATTCAGCTTAATAGTTGATTGATGCATCACAGAAAAACCGGAGAATCAATGAAAGCGGTGGTTTTTGAAAATCAGAAGATCACCATGGCCGACGTCCCGATACCGGTTCTATCAAAAAACGAGGCCCTGGTGAAAATCCATCTGGCCGGAATCTGTGCAACCGACGTTGCGCTTTTTTTCGGGCATCACAATTTTGCAGGTATCCCTGGTCATGAATTTACCGGTGTGGTGCAATCGGCTCCAGAGCAGCCGGATCTGGAAGGACGAAGGGTGGTTGCGGATATCAACTGCGGATGCGGCCAATGTGATGTTTGCCGTACCAGAGATCCGCGGCACTGCGCGAACCGGAGCGTGGTCGGTATTCGCGGCAGAAACGGCGTGTTTGCAGAATTTTGCGTACTTCCGTTGTCAAATCTCCATATTGTGCCGGATGGTATTGGTGATAAGGAAGCGGTGTTTGCCGAACCGCTGGCTGCTGCCCTGGAAATTAGCCGCCAGGTGAAAGTCTCCGAAAGTTCGAAGGTCGCTATTTTGGGGGACGGCAAGTTGGGCCTGTTGTGCGCAATGGTGCTTCGGCAGTTTACACCAAATTTGATATTGATCGGGCGTCATCCGGAAAAGCTAATCATCGCCGAACTTCAGGGTGTCCGGACGATTTGCCGCCAGGGAGGCAGGGAGTACGAAACATCGAATATTGTATCAGAAAAGTTTGATCTGGCAGTGGATGCCACTGGCAGTCCGGCCGGGATTAACGAGGCCATCAGGCTTGTGCGGCCGGAAGGGACGGTTGTGATCAAGACAACATCTTTTGAAAAATCCGAAATTGATCTCGCTGGTGTGGTGGTTAATGAGCTCAATCTCATCGGATCACGGTGCGGCGATATTCGGCTGGCGGTGGATTTTATGGAAAAAAAAGTGATCGATCTTCATCCAATGATTGAAGCGCTTTATCCCCTGGACAGCTTTGAAAAAGCCTTTGAGCATGCGATGCGGAAAGGGAGCCGGAAGATTTTAATTCAAAATTAAAGTCATGTTGTCTAAAGATTGGGATTTTTTTAGCGAGGGTTTATGGATACGAATACAGAAACCCAGGATTTCTCACATCCTGAACTAAACGTCCAGGTGACGGCCATTGGCGGCAGTTATTTCATGCTCAAGGAAGAACGGCTGAACATAAATGGAGAGGAATTATTATACCTGATCGGGACCGCCATTTTTGATACCACCTGCTGTGGTACCGGCGGATGCGCCTACGCACTGGTTCCGGGTTTTGTCCGGGAGTGGCGGTATAGAAAAGATGCAAACGGCCGCCCGGTTACCCGGGTCAGGCCTGCTTCAGAAGAACGCATAAGAAAAAAGATACGGGAAATGATTTTTAAGATAGAATCCGTCCATCAGGTCAATTTTTTATGAACGGTTTTTTTGCGACGGAAGAGAGGTAGAGAAAGGAAATCCCCATTACAAATACGTTTCAACCAGGTATTCCGGCGAGAATCAATTTAATAACAGATTCATTAAAACAGATGATTAAATAGGAGAAAAGATGGAAAAAATTTTTAACGGCAAAAAAGCGGCGAAATTGGGGACTGAGAAGAACCCCGCTGTTGTAGAGGTCCAGACAGAAAAAAGGTTGAAAGAAGTGACATCAATCTTTGAAGAACATGGATGGAATTATTCAATTAATCTGGAGCCCGATAAACCTGAGAATATTACCGATTTAGAAATTCTGCTGAACCCTCCCGAGCAAAAAAGAGTTGAAAAGAAAATCGGCCGCAATGATCCCTGTCCATGCGGAAGCGGTAAAAAGTATAAAAAATGCTGCGGATGACGGGTGTCATCAAATGACCCGGCACAAGACAAATATCTCATGCCAGGCGTATCAATTTTTCGGATATTACATTGCCCGGTTACCCGGTTTTCGGGGTCGGCCCTTTTTTGCAACGGAAAAATTATGACGTGGCGTCACCGGTCTCTGCGGCCGCTTGTCACGAGCAGGCATGGGTGAACCATAGTCAAAGGCTGATATAGTGCGCTGCTCAATCTCTGATCCGATGACCCGGTTAATAGCGCGAACCATATCCCTGTCTTCACCGGTGATGAGGGTGAAGGCTTCGCCGGTGCTTGCGGCCCGTCCCGTCCGTCCGATCCTGTGGATATAGGCATCGGCAGTGGATGGGATATCATAGTTGATGACATGGGAAATCTGCGTCACATCAATGCCGCGGGCGGCGATGTCGGTAGCAACCAGGATTTTATAAGTTCCGTTTCGAAAACCGTCCAAAGCGGCCTGGCGTCTTCCCTGGGAAAGATTCCCCTGGAGCGACGCCGACCGATAGCCGGCCCCCTCCAGTTTTTTCCCCAGACTCTTGGCCCGATGTTTGGTTCGGGTAAAGATCAGCACGGACTCGGTATGGATATTTTCCAGCATCTTCAACAGCAGCGCAGTCTTTAAATGCTGCGCCACCGGGTAAAGCGCGTGGCGGACGGTATCTGCGGGAGCTGTGGTTCCCACCTGGACGGTGACCGGGTCTCGCAGAATATCTTTTGCCAGGCGGCGTATTTCGGAGGGCATGGTCGCCGAGAAAAGCAATGTCTGGCGGTTTCGCGGAATCGATGCCAGAATCCGCCGGATATCCGGCAAAAAGCCCATATCGAACATCCGGTCGGCCTCGTCTATCACCAGCATTTCCAGTTTTCGAAAATCCGCGGTGTGACGGCCGATATGATCGAGAAGCCTCCCTGGGCAGGCCACAACGATATCGGTGCGCTTTAATTGCTGAATCTGTGGGTTAATGCCAACGCCTCCGTAAACTGCCACGCTTTTCAGGCGGGTTTTTTGCCCTAAAGTTTCAATCGCCTGATGAATCTGTTCGGCCAATTCCCGCGTGGGAGCCAGAATCAAGGCGCGGACGCCACCGTGTTTGCTCCCCATCAGCCGGTTGAGTATCGGCAGGACAAAAGCAGCCGTTTTGCCGGTGCCTGTTTGTGCCAGTCCCATCACATCATGATGTTCCAGAACATGCGGAATCGCCTTCGTCTGAATGGGGGTTGGGGTTGTATAGCCTGCCGCTGTGATGCCTGCAGCAATCGTGGGATGAAAATCAAATGTTTCAAACTTCAATAAATACCTTCTTTCTTTTTCCAATAAAAAAAGCCCCGGAACAATTCCGAGGCTTACGTAATTTTTAGTTGACTACCAAGAACATTGTTAATTTGCAACCGACAATACAGATGGTTGTATCTGCTGTCAAGCTGTTTTTATATTTTACCTAAATTGAGCGATTGTCGAGGTTGCCCCAAGCTAAAACGACTACAAGGAAAATGCGTTGCCGCTATAGTCGTTTATGCGGTTGCGCATTTGACGCAGTAGATGCGGTGAGATCGGCAATCCCGAAGGGTTTTAAATTTTGAAACTTAAAATAGATCAACATCCTTAAATAAATATAAAAACAATTTTTTCAAAATTTAAAACGCTCAATTTAGGTTTTATATTTTTATAGGGTGTCAATCCTTTGTCAACAGTCAGCTTTTGGGGGCGGATATCACTGATTCCCCGTAGCGCTGGAGAAGACGGAAGATGGTATTTGCCCCAAAATGGATGGCGCCGACGGGCACCCGTTCATCCGCCGCATGGATGGTAGAAAAAAAGTCAAATCCGGGTGACAGATTCATCGGGGTAAATCCGTAAGTCTGGATATTTAAGCGTGAAAAAAAGCGGGCGTCCGTTGCCCCGGGAAGCATCATCTGCATGGGAATGCCTTCCGGGTCGGCTTCGCGAAGGACGTCGGCCAGCAAGCCGAACATTCCCAGGTCCGGTTCGGAAGGACCTGGATCATAGCTGATGATGTCGATGGCGATATCCGTTCCGGAATTCCTACGAAGTTCCGAGATCAGGTCATCCGGGGAGAAGCCCGGCAGGAGCCGGCAGTCGAGCTGCAGGGATATTTCCGAAGGGATCACATTGATTTTTCCGCCGCCCCTGACGACGGTCGGGTTGACCGTGTGGAAAAGCATGGGCTTGAATTTATCCCCTTTGGCACCAAGCAGTTTTAGAATGCTTTCAGTCAGGACCGGATTGAGCAGCTGGCGAAGAATCAGCCCCGTTGGCATCGGCATGGCGGAGGCAATGGTCTGAACCATTTGCCGGGGGACGGCGGTGATATGCGGGGGCAGGCTGGAACGGCTGATCCGGTTGATGAATTCCGCCATTTTGGACATGGCGCTGTTTTTTAACGGAAACGATCCATGCCCGCCCGGCCCCGTGATTTTTGCCTCGATCCAGCAGATTTGTTTTTCCGACACCTGGATGGGATAAAATTTCTGCTGTCCGACATACATGGCACAGGCGCCGAATTCACCAATGGCATACCTGATACCGGAAAACTGCTCTGGATAATTTTCCACCAGATATCGGGCGCCGAAATTCCCGCCGGATTCTTCATCGCTGAGCACCGCAAAGACGATATCACCGGCCGGTTTCAGGTTTTCCGCCTTTGCCCGTAAAAAAGCGGCGGCCATCATGGCCACCATTCCTTTCCTGTCTAACGCACCCCGCCCCCAGACAAAACCATCCGAAATCCTTCCTTCAAACGGCGGATAACGCCAGATTTGGTTTTCCGTGGTGACCACATCCGCATGTCCGTACATGAGCATCGGTGGCGCGTTGTTGGTGCCATTAAGCCTGGCGATCAAATTAGGACGATCCGGATCTTTAGCAATTAAAACCGGTTCAATCCCGGT
>JAHECJ010000121.1 GCA_024641805.1 Desulfococcus sp. | reverse complement strand
AGAACTCAATTTGGAATCTCCCCCATCCGCAAAGACTTTTTTTAATTTTTGGATCTGAAACCAAAGGAATTCCTGAAAATATAAGAGAGATGTTTGGCGAGGAATCTACTTATCATATCCCCATCCGCAATGCGATTCGCAGCCTGAACCTTTCAACCACGGTAGGAATCGCCCTGTATGAAAGCCTGCGGCCGTTTCCTTCCTTTCATCAATATTAAAAAGCTGCCTGCCTTTTTAAAAATGCAAAGACCATCAAAACAGGCTTCAGCATGTTTTGGTGGTCTTTGTCAGCAATATAAAACCGTCTTAATTTTTACCCGGATATCACCTCGATAAAACACCTTAGATTGGTTTGCTTGATCCGATAGACGAGATTCCCAGGCTGGCGCTGACCGCTCTCCCCACACTCAATTGCCCAACGCGACATTAGCTGCTTAATTTAATCAGGCCTCCCCTTCTCAGATGCTGCTGATAACACAGCCCGTTTTTTTTACCGTCACTTAATATTGATTTAAGATAACTGATATTATTTCTAATGGATTCTGTATAAAGGTCCCGGTCAATATTCCACCGATGTTTGAAATGGCTGGCCATATTGGACGAAATATTGTCAAAATCATTCGTTAAGCGTTTCTGAGTCACATTTTTATAAAAACCTTCGGTCTTCGCGAGAAGCTCTTCTTCGGAATCAAAACCCGGAATACCCGCTTCCTGAAATTCCTTAAACAACAGGATCAGTTTTTCCAGATAGAGACGGTCCGCCATCTGGGCCAGCAAATCCGAGGATCCAACGATCTTTCCGAGGTTTTCAATTTCTTCCGACCGGAAAGAGAGGTCTGCTATTTCAATTTTTAGATTGGTGCATTTGATGAGTTGCGCACAATCATCCATCTGCTGCTTTGAAAAATTCCTGGCATCCAGATTTTTTCGCATAAAAGCGACACTTCGTTTTTCATGGCCGATAGTATATTTGGCACCGGTTCCCTTCCTGTCCTGATTGGTCTGAATAAGTCCTGAATCATGAAACAAAGCGGCAAGAAGTCCCAGCAGAACATTTTTCGGCTTAAACCGGTAACCGCTTTTAACGCTTCCATGAATCAATCGGGCAGTGGCCAGAGTGACCATGGTCGTGTGTTCCAGATTGTGATACTTGGTATTTGAAGCACGATAACCGGGATATTCGCCATTGAACAATCGAACGATATCCTCGAATACCGGTAAAAACTGATCCACGATGCTTTCCGAATCAAGCAAAGAAATAATCGTTACAATTTCTGAGAGGACCGCCTTTTGGTTCTGACTGTCAACCAGATCATACAGCTTAGTTGCTTCTTTCTCCATCCATCACTCCGGTTTTCGATTTATTCGTTTTCAGTGGCGAAGCCGAAAAGCGTCGGTAACTTCAAAACATTTTCGATTCCCTGTACTTGAGACGGATTGCCTGGATCACCGGAAGAATCTGAAAAAATATTTCCACGATTTCAGGATCAAAATGACTGCCGGCACCCGCCTCTATCGACTCAAACGCCTGCTTGTCAGTCCAGGGATCCTTGTATACCCGCATGGAAATTAATGCATCAAACACATCCGCAAGGGATACGATTCGCGCGATTAACGGTATTTCCTCCTTCTTCTTGGGAGGCCCCGGCCGAACATTCGGCCTCATCAGGTCTTCTATTTTACCGGGATACCCTTCCCCGTTCCATTTTTCATGATGATTCAAGGCGATCTGCATACTCATCTTATCCAGACTCGATTTCTGATTCATAAACAGACGGCATCCATATACCGTATGCATTTTCATGGTATCAAATTCCCGTTCCGTCAGTTTTTCCGGTTTTTTTAAAATATTATCCGGAATCCCGACTTTTCCGACATCATGGAGCATTGCCGCAAGACGGATCAGATCTTTTTCCCGATTTTTTTCCTGCGTATCAATCCCATGCCGTATCGCCCACTGCTGATAAATTTCAGCTGAATACGCGCCGACCCGCTGGACATGTGCACCGGTTTCCGTCGGGTCCCGGAGTTCAGCCATTTTAACCATGCGCAGAATCATCTCCCGGTTCATGATGCCCCGGTCAATCGCCACAGCGGCATTATTGGCAAGCAGGGGAATAAGATCCTGAATTTTTTTAAGAAACTGAATAACCTGCCCCTTCTCATCCTTTGCATTGATCAACTGCATGACTCCGACCATCCGGCCATGGAATGTATACAGCGGGACCGCTAAAATCGACCGGGTTTTATATCCCGCCTTCAGGTCATATTCGGAATTAAAGGTAAACGGACTGCCCGAGGGAAGGTTGTAGGCATCCTCGATAACAATTGTTTTACCGGTTAGGGCGACATAGCCAACGATCGACTGATCATCAATGGGGACTGAGAAATCCACATAAATTTCCTCGTTCGCCTCATTTTTTTTGAACAGCGTATCATTGTGAACATACCCGAAACGCAGGCGGTCATCTTCGACGATAAAAATTGAGCCCGCATCGGCATTGGAAAGACTGCGGGCTTCTTCAAGGATTTGATCGAGAATGGCATCAATATCTTGCAGATGGTTGAATTGCTCGATTCTTTTCATTATCGCAGCAATTTCATTTCTGGGATACCTGGAATATTGGGAATGCTGAAATCCCATACTGCTTAACACCCCTCAAACATTTAAATCGAGCCTACTCCCTTGCGTCGCCTATTTCCAGAGAACAACCGTTTCGCATAAATCTCAATAAAGCTAAATAAAGAATAGGAATTAATGGTATTCCAAAGCAGATTTTTTAAATTTATTTAACTTTTATAGTATTCAAACATGCGGGATAGGTCAATTAAAAACTAGATTTTCCGATTCATCGCCATGTCCGGTTGACAAGAATTTGAAAATGGTTATTGTATTTGAGTACAATATGTTAGCGAATATTTTCTATATAAATAAGGAAATCCGCATCCAATACCGTAAACAAAAGGAGGTCACATGCGTTTTGATAAATTTACCCTGAAATCCCAGGAACTGGTCCAGGAAGCGCATGCAATTACATCTAAATACAATCATCAGCAGATTGAGCCGATTCACTTTTTGTATGTCATGCTAAATGATGCCGACAGCATTGCGGCATCCATCCTTCGGAAAATAGGCGCAACGCCTGATGATGTGGCCCGGGAAGTATTAAAATCCATTGAGTCGATGCCGAAAGTCCAGGGAGCTGTCGGGGATGCCTATTTGTCCGGCAATTCCACAAAAATGCTTGAAAAAGCATTTACCGAAGCTGCCAAAATGAAAGATCAATACGTCAGCATTGAACATATTTTTCTGGCCATTTCAGATGTCAAAGACAGCCGTCTTGAAAAAATTTTCAAACAATTCGGAATCAGCCGGGAAAAAATTCTAAAAGTTCTGATGGAAATCCGTGGGAGCCAGACAATTACCGACCAGAATCCGGAAGATAAATATCAGGCGCTTGAAAAGTACACCCGTGACCTCACCGAAGCCGCCCGGCTCGGCAAGATTGATCCGGTCATCGGACGCGATGATGAAATCCGGCGTATCGCCCAGGTGCTGTCCCGAAGGACAAAAAACAACCCGGTGCTGATCGGTGAACCGGGGGTGGGCAAAACCGCCATCGTCGAAGGACTTGCCCAGAGAATTGTTGAGGGGGATGTTTCCGAATCCTTAAAAAATCGCCGGTTAGTCGTTCTTGATATGGGAGCCCTGATTGCCGGCGCAAAGTACCGGGGCGAGTTTGAAGACCGGTTAAAAGCCGTGGTAAAAGAAGTTGAAAAAGCCGAAGGTAAAATCATTCTGTTTATTGATGAACTCCATACCCTGGTCGGCGCCGGGGCGGCTGAAGGCTCCATGGATGCCTCCAATATGCTCAAACCCGCCCTTGCCCGGGGGACATTGCGCTGTATCGGCGCCACCACCATCACCGAATACCGAAAATATATTGAAAAAGACGCCGCCCTTGAACGACGTTTTCAGCCCGTTATGGCTGCAGAGCCGTCTAAGGAAGACACCATTTCAATTCTCCGGGGGCTCAAACAGAAATATGAAGTGCACCACGGGGTGAAAATAAAAGATTCCGCCATTGTGGCGGCGGCAACCTTGTCCGAACGCTACATTACCGATCGGTTTCTGCCGGATAAAGCAATTGATTTAATTGACGAGTGCGCATCACGGCTAAGAATCGAAATCGACAGTAAACCGGCTGAAATCGATGAAATACAACGCCGGATCACGCAGCTGGAAATCGAACGGGAAGCATTAAAAAAAGAAAGCGACAGCGCCTCTAAAGACCGATTGGGAAAACTGGAAAAAGATATTGAATCATTAAAAGAGGATTTTCACCGGCTCAATGCCCACTGGCAGAATGAAAAAGATATCATTGCCATCATCCGGTCCATTAAATCCGAACTTGACCAGATTGATATTGAAGAACAGCAGGCAGAGCGGCAGGGAAATCTTGGAAAAGTGGCTGAACTCCGTTACGGCAAACGCATTGAGCTCAAAAAAAAGCTTGAACAGGCTAATCAGGAACTGGTTGATCTTCAGGTTCACCGTAAAATGCTCCGCGAGGAAGTGGATGCGGAAGATATCGCAGAAATCGTTTCCAAGTGGACCGGGATCCCGGTGCAGAAAATGCTCGAAGGGGAGCGGGAAAAACTGGTGCGCATGGAAGACCGGCTGAAAAAACGGCTGATCGGCCAGGATGAAGCGGTAATTGCTGTTTCCAACGCAGTTCGCCGGGCCCGTTCTGGTCTCCAGGATCCGAACCGCCCGATCGGGTCGTTTATATTCATGGGTCCCACCGGGGTTGGCAAAACAGAACTGGCCAAATCCCTTGCGGAATTCCTCTATGATGATGAACAGGCCATCATCCGGGTGGATATGTCGGAATACATGGAAAAACACACCGTTTCCCGTCTTATCGGCGCGCCTCCGGGATATGTCGGATACGAAGAAGGCGGCTATCTCACGGAAGCGGTTCGCCGGCGCCCCTATTCTGTCATTCTGTTTGACGAGATCGAAAAAGCGCATCCGGATATCTTTAATGTATTGCTGCAGATACTGGATGACGGTCGATTGACGGACGGCCATGGGAAAACCGTTGATTTTAAAAATACACTGATCATCATGACATCCAACGTGGGCAGTCATCTGATACAGGAGATGTCCGGGACCAACCGAAGCGCAATGGAAGAAAAAGTCATGCAGACATTACGGGCAAATTTCAAACCTGAGTTTCTGAACCGGATTGATGAAACGATTATTTTCCAAAACCTCACCCATCAGCAGATCCGCCAGATTGTTGATATTCAGCTTGAACGATTGGGGAAACGGCTTGCGGACAGGGATATTCATCTTGAGCTGTCGGATGATGCCAGGGATCTTCTTGCGGAAAAAGGGTTTGATCCGGTGTATGGCGCCCGGCCATTGAAACGGACAATTCAGCAATACATTGAAAATCCATTGTCCATGGAGATCTTAAAAGGGGATGTAAAAGAATCAAGCCAGATTAAAGCCTATGCGGATGGGGACAAGATTTTGTTTGATATTATCCCCATGGCCTCTAAAGATGCGTCTCATGCCGGGTAATATAAATTTATATGGGATCCAACAGAGAACCGCGGAGGCCAGAAAACAGAAATAAGCGGAAAAAGAGATAAGGCGGGTGTCAGGAAGGAAATAGAACGACTATGTCCTGACACCTGGGCACTGAAACCTTGCAGAGAATTGCGGACATCTAAAATCCGAGCAATTTTCCCCCCTGATAGACAATCAACGACGCCCCCCACGCCACGCTGGTGGTAAATGCGATATTAAATAGTGTCCATTTCATGGACCCGGTTTCACGGGTAATGGCACCGATGGTCGCCAGGCAGGGAACATAGAGAAGCACAAAAATCATCATCGAAAGAGCGGAAAGCGGCGTCATCCCGGACTTTAACAGCGCATTGCGCAATGCATCGGACTCCGCATCGCCGTCTGCGGCATACAGGACGCCCATGGTGCTCACAACGATTTCCTTGGCCACGAAGCCGGTCAGCAACGCAACACTTCCCCGCCAGTCAATGCCGATGGGCTTAAAAAGCGGTTCAATTAATTTCCCGATTCGGCCGATATAGGACTTTTCAGCCTTTTCCGCCCTTTTTTCATTGGAAAGTTTTTCAACCAACGCCTCCCCCTGCTGCCGGAACCGGGTTTCATCAATTGATTCATGCGAGCCTGTTTTCTGCTCGTAGGATTGACGCACCTGGGCAATCTGTACATCATAATCCATAGAGTATTGAATATGTTGCGGGAAATTTGACAAAATCCATATCACAATGGAACCGGCCAGAATAATGCCGCCCATTTTTCTTAAAAACATTTTGCTGCGGTCCCACATATGGATCATCAGATTTTTCATCATCGGGACCCGATACGGAGGAAGCTCCATGACAAACGGCGCGTCTTCCCCTTTCAATAAAGCGGTTCGGAACAGCCGGCCGGTGATGATGGCCATCAGAATTCCGAAAAGATAAATAATAAAGATAACCGTACCGGCATGGGCGGCAGAAAAAGTGCCGGCCAGGACAATATACACCGGGAGCCTGGCTGAGCAGGACATGAAGGGCGTGATGAGGATCGTCAGTATCCGGTCCTTTCG
>JAHECJ010000120.1 GCA_024641805.1 Desulfococcus sp. | reverse complement strand
GTTCGGAGGGTCTGGGGTTTGCCGTGAGTATCAATACGGCCAGGGGGATTTTATTGGATCAGAAAGCATTCTGGATCGGGTTTAACGGCTTTCTCCTTTACGGTGAAATGGCCAAAGCGTTCAACCTGCCCCAGGATGCGGGCCTTCTTATTCAGAGTGTTGCTGATAATTCCCCCGGAGACGCACTGGGACTCAGGGCAGGGCGCATCCCGGTTCAATCCGGTAACCAGAATTTTTTGATTGGTGGGGATGTTGTCCTGTCGATCCAGGGATTCCCCATTACCTATTCGGTGGGAGATGTCTGCGCCATCCAGGATGTGGTGGGCGGGTTTACCTCAGAAACAGAGATTGTTATGACGGTGTTACGGGAAGGTAAAATCGTTGAACTTGTCAGTCGAAAATAGTACTATCCTGTTTTTTAAATAAGTTTGATTGGTTAAAGTTGATTTCCTGGTTGGAATGTGTTATATTAGTTTCAATTAAAAAATTTAACGTTGCACTGACCCAATGAATATCCGAAGATTTTCAGTTCAGCCTAAGGACGGGTTGTGAAATAATCCGAATAACCGGTTGTGTCAGCGCGAATCATGATTTTTTTGAAAGGGAGGTCATGATCATGGGCAATCGTATAGACCGTAGAATACATAAACGGTTCAAGGTGCGCGATGAATCTTTTGCTTTTATTGAAAATGATTCGAAAATTTTATGTAAAATCAAGAATATAAGCAAGGGCGGGATTTCTCTGCTGACCATTGCAAATGCTGAGAATATTCCGGATATGTTTGATACGGATATTTTTGTGACCGGCCGGGTTTTTTACCTGAGAGATGTTCCCGGGAAAAAAATTTCAGAATCTTATTTAGACAGTAAAAGTCTTTTCAATACATTCATTAAAAGACGGGTGGGGGTTCAGTTCGGTGAATTAAATAGCAGCCAGGTTTCCCAGTTGGAAGTTTTTTTAAAAAATCATGCCACAATAGAGGATATTTTTTAGCAGGTTGATGGTCATCACCGGTCACTGATTCGCACGAAAAATAGATTATCCAATAGCCGGTGCCGCACCGATGAATCTTTTTTGCCGCTGTTAAGTCCTATTCGTTACTCCAGGGTCACCACCTGTCAGCGCCCTTTTTTTCAAGGGATTTATAAAAACCGGCCATTTCATACATATACCGGGGACGTGATTTTGATAATTTTTCCCGCGCTTTCGGGTCATTGAGATTTGACGGCATGCCGATCTTTCGGGGTTTTATATGTTTTATGGCAACAGTGGAGACAATTACCGGCAGCAGCAGGCCACCGGCTGAATATTGCCCTTTGTCGCGCGTCGTCTGAAGAATTCCTTTCTTGATCAGCCCGGAGACAACAACATCTTCTACCGGCATTTCAAGCGTGTTTGCCTGCTGTATGTAAAATTCCCGCAATACGGATTTTTCATCCGGATCCAGCTGTTTGACAGCTTTGATGACGTCCCGCCGCCGGGTTCTTGCCTTGAAAATCGGTGAAATGTTCACCCACAGCGCTTTAAATACGAGTAGCGCCAGCAGAAGAATCAATATGCCGAGGACCGTTGCCGCAAACGCAAAATAATTTTTGACAAACAGGCGGGTCTGCTGGGGAAGGGATATAACAAAATCCTTGGCCCTTTCGAAAAAAGTTTCCGGACCGGTCCGGATGATTGATTCAACCGTATTTTTGTTGATGTAATAGGTTCTTTCAGCACTTTCACAATAAAGAGTGTCGCCCTCGTCCTGGATGGTGACCTCCTCAATGACCCCCCCGTTCTTCAGAATGATTATATCCGCTTGCACCAAAGCAGCAGATAATGCGAAAAGGATAAAAAAAAATGTACATGTGAAAAGCCGGAATTTCATTTTGTTTCTCTCATAAAATAAAGTCAGGGCCTAATGGCTGAAAAGTTATTTTTATGCTATTCTCATTCCTTCAAGTCAGTAATCATACTAATTGTCATCGGCGTTGTAAACAGTGACCCGGTTGCGGCCGGTTCGCTTTGATTGATACAGAGCCTTGTCCGCGCAAGCGAGAAACTCATCCGGCCGCTGGTCTTTTCCCGGAATGCGGCTTGTCAGACCGACGCTGATTGTGACGGACGTTTTATGATCGTTGAATAGAAAGTCTGCCGTTCCAATCTGTCTTCGGATTCTCTCCGCCACGATGAATGCGCCCTGGGTCTGGGTGTTGGGCAGCAGAACGCAGAATTCTTCCCCACCATAGCGAAATGCCATATCGCTGACCCGGTGAAGTTCATTTTCTATTTTTGATGCGACCATTTTCAGGCATTCATCACCGGCCAAATGACCATGCGTGTCGTTAAACTTTTTAAAAAGGTCGATATCCAGCATCAGAATAGCCAAAGGGGTCTCGTCCCGGATGGCGCGTTTAAATTCTCGGGGGTAAACCTCGTCAAAATAACGGCGGTTTTTGATGCCGGTCAACCCGTCGGTGACACTGAGGGCTTCCAGCAATGCATTGGCCTGCTGAAGATCGATGGTTCTTTCCCGGACTCTCTGTTCCAGGAGTTCATTGGCTTGTTTCTGGATTCTGTAAGCATTTTCCCGAGCTTTGCGGGCAATCCGTTCCTGGTTGTATGCCTCCATTTGGGCGGCCAGGGTGGTTTGTTTTTCAAAGTTTAACCGTTCCGCCAGGGCGATGGACAAGAGGATGACCTGGAACGCCATGCCATAGTAGGTGGCGTTTTCAGTAAATAAATTACGGGGAATCAGGTCAAACTTGTTGGCCGCGAGAATTATTCCGCCGAACATCATGGCCGACCAGGCCAGCATAAAATACCGGGCGGAAACATCGCCGTCCATCCATCGGATAATAGCAATAATGGTTGCTCCGGCGATGGCAATCATGGCCGTCAGAATGGTCCACTGGATCATTAGGCGGTACGGTAGAAAAAAAGTTGAACCGATAATTATTGCGCATACTGCCGCAAGACACAGCATGAATTTACTCGCAAGGGGTCGGTTTTGCTTCAGGGAAATGAAATCCCTCATAAAAAGAGCACAAAATAATATAGCGCCGGCGAGCCCGACAATGATGCTCTGGTCGTTCCACTGAACGCTCTGCGGCCATAAATATTGAAAGCTTAGGCCTTTGAGGCTGGCCAGAAAAAGCGTCATGCAGAATACAAAATAAACATAGAAGAGGTAATAGATTTCGCGCACGGAGATAAAGACAAACAGGTTGTAAAGTCCCATAATGATCATGATGCCGAAAAACAATCCCAGGTTAAGCGACTCGTTCAGGCATGTGGCCATCCAGTCTCTTTCTTCCCACAGACTGAGAGGAATCTGCATGGAACTGCTGGTTTTCACCCGGATAAATATTTTTAACGGCGCATTCGGTACCAGGGTAACCGGGAGCATAAAATTACGATGCAGAATCGGACGCCGGTAAAACGGCTGCTTATCCCCCATTTGTGTATGAAGCGTCTTTCCGTCGGCCGATACCTGGTATATATCGATATGGTCGAGCACCGGATAGGCAATTTCAATGACGCGGTTTTGGGAGGCAACGTCAGGGCTTATAAGTTCGAAAGTGAACCAGAAGGCTGAATCGGTATAGCCGAAATTAACCGTCGCATCGGAGTTTGGGCGCCACTGGTTTTTAGCGGTGTGTCGGATCTGATCGAAGGTCAAGGTCCCTTGCCTGTCTTCAAGGGATGATAGATGGGGTGCCAGGTTGTAAGTATTTGCCTGGCGGTTGATCACCAAAGCATTCCCGGCATTGGCGTCACGGATGAAACCGGATTGCGCTGGAAGCAATATCTGAACAATCAGGAGGAACCAGAATCGTTTCATCATTTTCTCCCTGCCGGTGGTTATCTGTTTCGGCATGTTGGGCAATGGAACGGGAAATTCTGACGCAATGGTATTTTAATTTCTTGATTTTATAATAAAAATTCAAAAAAAGAAAGTTTTTTAAGCAGGCGCTTAATTTTTATTGGAAGAAACCGTACCGCAGTTTGGGCGGAGGGGGTCACGAAACCGGTCGACGCGATAAAGATGTGATGATGCCGGAAGAAGTCTATTATTATTTCCCGGGATATATAACGGTTTATCACCTGCCCCTTGACACAGGAAAAACATTATCGATATACTCGGCCATTTAAAAATCCAACAGACTATTTTAAAGGGTTACAGAGATATGAGAAAGTCAGCATTTATCTTTTGGGTCAGCGCGATTGCCGCAAGTTTAATTCTGGGTTCAATTTCTACCGCATTTGCTTTAAAAACAGTTTCCAAAAGTCCTTACCTGGGGGCCATCGTGATAGATGCCGATACAGGGAAAGTAATATCAGAAGATCATGCGGATGAAAAAGGATATCCTGCCAGCATGATCAAGCTGATGAACCTGCTCATTCTCCTGGATGCGGTCAAGGCCGGGCACATTTCCCTTGCTGATCAGGTCACCATATCGGCCAAGGTTTCCAAGATGGGCGGTTCCCAGGTGTATTTAAAGGAAAAAGAAGTTTTCCCGGTGGAAGAGTTGATTTATGCAATGATGGTTCAGTCTGCTAATGATGCGGCCCTGGCCCTTGCGGTGCATTATACCGGCAGCCAGGAGGTTTTTGTTGATTTGATGAACAAAAAGGCCGCGGAAATCGGCATGAAAAATACCGTATTCCATTCCGTACACGGGCTTCCGCCGTCAAAAAACAGCAACCCGGATGTCACCACAGCAAGGGATATGGCCATACTCAGCCGGGAACTATTAAAATATCCTGAAGCATTGAAATACACATCAACAGAAGTCCGCGAATTCCGGCCGGATGCGACTGAGCCGTTTATCATGAGAACCCATAACCATCTGCTAAAGAGCTTTGAGGGGTGTGACGGCTTGAAAACAGGTTATTTTCATGCAGCCGGTTTTTCCATAGCGGCAACCGCCCAAAAGAATAACCTCCGAGCCATTGCGGTTGTTTTAGGGAGTACCACTAGTAAAGAACGGGATAAGCAGGCCCGTCTTTTGCTTTCAAAAGCTCTTATGGAACTGATGATTAATTCGCCGGCTCCGGCGGTTGCTCAAAAAGGTCCGGACCCGGAAAAAATAAAATCTGAAACAGTGGAACCGGAAACAGTGGAACCGGAAGAAACCAAAACGGCTGTGCAGGAAAAGGAAGTTGAATATATCCGGATCCCCAAGGGAATATTTAACGTGGCTGTCACGCTGAATATTTCCATCATTATTCTGCTTTTTGCGGCACTTTATTTTCAGCGGTCCAAAGGAAACCGGCTGAGATAAATCCCCGGATGGTTTCTATCCCCCAGGTGCGACCGGCGCAAGGGCAGATTCGATGCCTTTGCGCCGGCGGCCGCTTGTCGGATAATACCATTGCTTAAAAATATATTATACATTTCAGGCTTTTCGAATTGAAAAATCAGGTTTCCCCTGATTGAATTTCCCGTTCTGATATTCTACTTTGAAATCAAGTCTTTTTTTTGCCGTGATATATAAACAATGTTCATGTTTATAAATTGCGTTAACGTTAGATTTTGATGTTCAAGTTGAACCAAAAGGGGGAAAAATGAAAAAAATCATTTTAATTGCTTTGGGAATTTTTCTGTTTTCTTCGGTATCCGCGCTTGCAGGGACCTACGATCTGGTTCTGGTGCATGGGTTGACAAACAAGTACCAGTGGAGCGACAGCTTTCTGGATAAATGTCTCCAGAAATACGGCTCTGGAAATGTCTATGCCATTTATACGGACAATTCAACCCGTGTGTGGACCCGATGGATTAACGGCCGCAAGCTGATCTGCTGCGGAGAAAATAATTATTCCGCAGGGGATGACAGTGTGGCGACCCAGGCTGTCCAGATGAGGACTAAAACGCAAATACTGCAGCAGTCCTATGGGCTGAGTTCTAAAATTAAAATCATCGGACACAGCATGGGCGGGCTGGTATCAAGAAGATATATCTACAACAATCCCAATACAGTAGCCGGTCTGGTGACATTGGGTACCCCGCATCAGGGATCTCCGCTGGCTTATGAAGGCTCATGGGTTTCCTTTTTTGTCGGTGCGACGGCTGCCGTTAATAACCTGAAGCCCAGCTGGGTGCAGGGAACTTTTAACAAATCCTATCCAGCCCCCGGTCCCATGGCCAGCGGTGGAAAGATGTATACCATTCGCGGCGATGGTGACGGTTGGGATTGCTGGGGGTGGGCCGGTGAATTGTCCATTGGATGGACTCTTTTGTCC
Source organism: Desulfococcus sp. (assembly GCA_024641805.1). GTDB lineage: Bacteria > Desulfobacterota > Desulfobacteria > Desulfobacterales > Desulfosalsimonadaceae > SURF-3. The sequence goes on along the minus strand of JAHECJ010000120.1, from coordinate 423 downwards.
ACCGTCCACTGGACGGACAGTGACGGGGCTGTCCCGAAAGACGCTTCTCAAATCAGCGGTGCCACCGCAGTGGCGACTTTCTCAAGTTATGATCACAAGGAGCTGGTAACAAAATCGGCAGTTGCCGATAAAGCGCTACAGTATTTGTCTCCCAATTAAAATCCGCATCAGTATTTGAAAAATAATCCTTAAAGCAGGCCGGTATTGACCGGCCTGCTTTTTTTGTGTAAACAGCATAGGAATCTGGAAACCTGAAAAAGATTGAGGCCGTCTTGAAAAATAATTCTAAACGGACATTTTTGACTTCTATGGTGCTGATTGGCTTTGTCCTGGCAGCAGGTATATGGCTGATCTCGGGCAATGGCGGAAATCGCCAGACTGACGCGCCGGATCCATCCATTCAGCCCATGCCTGAAAAGACGG
>JAHECJ010000119.1 GCA_024641805.1 Desulfococcus sp. | reverse complement strand
TATAATTAATTCTGGATAGAAAATGTTCAAAAAAATGCAGCGTTTTTTTTGCATAAGATAATTTTTAGCGGAGGTATGGAATGTTTAAAATAGTAGAGCGGGAAGAGATGGCCCAGGGAACGGTCATCATGAATGAAATAGAAGCGCCCCGGATCGCGGCAAAGGCGAAACCGGGACAGTTCGTTATCTTAAAGGCCAATGAAACCGGGGAGCGCATTCCCCTGACCATTTCAGATATTGACGTGGATAAGGGAACCATCACCATCATTTATATGGTGGTGGGGAAATCCACAGCATTGTTCAAAACACTGCAGATCGGCGATGCATTCCAGGATGTGATCGGGCCTTTGGGAAAGCCCACGCATATCGAAAAACTGGGCAACGTCGTGTGTGTTGGCGGCGGTACCGGCGTGGCCGTTCTGTTTCCCATTACCCGTGGCTTTAAAAATGCAGGGAACCGGGTTATCAGCATTATCGGCGCCCGGAATAAAGACCTGCTGATTCTGGAAGAAAAAATGAAAAGCGCATCCACTGAATTCCATGTGTGCACGGATGACGGATCTTACGGTCATAAAGGGTTTGTCACGGAAGTGCTGAAAGATGTGCTGGAAAACAATAAAATTGATCTGGTCGTTGCCATCGGACCGGTTCCGATGATGAAGTTTGTTTCAAAAATCACAAAATCATACAATGTAAAGACCCTTGTCAGCCTGAATCCGATTATGATTGATGGTACAGGCATGTGCGGCGGATGCCGGGTTGTGGTGGACGGTAAAACGCAATTCGCATGCGTGGACGGACCGGAGTTTGATGGCCACCAGGTGGATTTTGACGGATTGATTAATCGACTGCGCGCATATACGGAAGATGAAAAAAAATCGTATAATGAGCATTGCCGGGTTTTTGGAAACAAATAGATTTGACACCGGATTTAGTTGACGGAGGAAAAAATGGCTGAAAAGAGCGCAGTAAAAGAAAAAATTGCAAGACAACCCATGCCGGAACAGCCGGCGGATGTCAGACGTCGGAACTTTGAAGAAGTTCCGACGGGATATAGTGAGGAAACAGCAGTACTGGAAGCCGGGCGGTGCCTTCAGTGCAAAAAACCGGCCTGCGTGACCGGATGTCCGGTGGGGGTGGCTATTCCGGATTTTATCAAGTGCATTGCAGAAAGAGATTTTAAGGCGGCGATCCAAAAAATCTGGGAAAAGAACAGCCTGCCGGCAGTGTGCGGTCGGGTATGTCCCCAGGAAATCCAGTGTGAAGGCCAGTGCATTGTGGGGAAAAAAGACGCGCCGGTCGCCATCGGCAATCTCGAGCGGTTTGTCGCGGACCTGGCGCGCAATTCCGGAGACGGCGAGATTCCGGCCAAGGCTGCGCCCACCGGCAGGAAGGTCGCAGTAGTAGGTTCTGGCCCTTCCGGATTGACGGTTGCTGGGGATCTTCTGCTCAAAGGGCATGGCGTCACTTTGTTTGAGGCTTTCCACAAAACCGGCGGTGTGCTGGTCTACGGCATTCCCGAGTTCAGATTGCCCAAAGTCATCGTAGCCTCTGAAGTTGAAATGCTTGAGAAAATTGGATTGAAGATTGAGTGCAATATGGTGGTCGGCAGTATCGTCAGCATTGATGAACTGTTTGCAGAAGGATTTGACGCCGTTTTTATCGGTGTCGGCGCCGGACTCCCCCGTTTTTTAAACATCCCCGGGGAAGATCTGATCGGCATCTATTCTGCCAATGAATATTTGACCCGCGCCAACCTGATGAAAGGATACCTGTTCCCGGAATATGACACACCGATTATCCGCGGTAAAAATGTGGTGGTGTTCGGCGCCGGAAATGTGGCCATGGATTCGGCCAGAACCGCCATGCGCCTGGGCGCGGAAAGGGTCCGGATCGTCTATCGCCGGTCCCGGGAGGAAATGCCGGCCAGGGCCGCTGAAATTCATCATGCTGAAGAAGAGGGCATTGAATTTCACCTGTTGACTGCGCCGGGTCGGTTTATCGGTGATGAAAACGGGCGACTGGTCCAGCTGGAAGGCCTCAAAATGGAACTGGGCGAGCCGGATGAATCCGGGCGCCGCCGTCCGGTCCCCATCAAAGGGTCGGAGTTTGTCATGGACTGCGATCTCGCCATCGTGTCTGTCGGCGCAGGACCCAATCCATTGCTGACACACTCGGACCCTCAGATTTCATTGAACAAGTGGGGATATGTTGTGGCGGATCCTGAAACCGGCAAAACCACTAAAAAAGGCGTCTGGGCCGGTGGGGACATTGTTACCGGCTCGGCAACAGTTATCCTGGCCATGGGCGCCGGGCGAAAGGCTGCGGATTCAATTCATGAGTACCTGACCTGGGGCTGGTAGGATCCAAAAAGTCACCAAGTTAAAAATAGGGGAGCATTACCGGAGAAGATAATTTCCGGTTTGCTCCCTGTTTTTTTATGTAGAAGGTGGAGGGCTGAGGCAGCTGTTAAATCAGATCATGATCCAATCGGCTTTTTTTCAGGTTTCTGACCAGGGAGAGGGTGAACAACCACCGCTTAGAATCAAATGTTGAAGAACCATCATTACAGTACCAGTTCAATCAAATGAGGGCCGTCTTCGGCCAGCGATTGTTCCAGGGCCTTTACCATGGCTTCGCAGGTATTGACGGCAACTGAGGAAACGCCCTGCGCCTCACCGAGTTTCACCCAGTTGATACCGGCAAGATCGGTCATGCGAATGGCATTGGCTCCGGGGGTCAGGTTCCCGGATCGGGCCATCTCCAATTTTAGGATATCATAAGACCGGTTTGAACAGATCAGTGTGGTGACGTTTAAATTTTCCCGTGCCTGTGTCCAAAGGGATTGAATTGTGTACATGGCGCTTCCGTCTGCCTGAAAATCAATCACCGGACGGCCGGGGCAGGCAATGGCGGCACCCGTGGCGCTGGCCGGTCCCTGGCCGATGGATCCGCCGGTGAGGGACATCAGGGTAAACCGGGGACAACCGTTGATATGGCCGTGATAGGCCAGGCTGTTGGTGATGGCTTCTTCCACTACAATGGCATTCTCCGGTTGAAGGGCAGCCAGAACGGCGCAGGCTTTGGCCCCGTCCAGCTTTCCGGTTGGAATAACAGGCCGATTCAATTCCGACAAGGATGCAGCATTCACGAACGCAGGTGCGTTCAACACATCGGCGATTCCTGAAAGCACAGCCACAATCCCGGCATTCGATTGTTCAATCACCAACCGGTCCTGGGATTCGCTGATAAAGAGGCTCGGCAAGCCCGGATATCCGAAAAAGGCTACCGGCACCCGGGTTCCGATACACAGGATCGATTCATACGGCTTGAGGACTTCCATGGCCATTTCGGGCAAATACGGAATGCGGTGAATGTCCGGTAACCCTTCTCCCTGTTCCAGCCGCGCCGGAAATGTATCATAGAACAGATCGCAGCTGGTTTTTGACCGGAGCCGGGCCGCAATCATCAGTCCTTTTTCAGACAGCGCCTGGCCGCCAAGAATCAAGGCGCTTCGTTTTCCCCTGGTCAGCATTGCCGCCGCCTGATCGATCTTCATGCTGTCCATTTCAGATGCGTCATTCAATTGTTCGGGTTCCCTGTCCTCCGTACCTGTAAATGCGGCCATCTGGAAATCATTGGGCGCGATCAGGGTGGCGATTTTTCCATTCAACGCACTGGCAATGGCTTCTTTGATGTCCCTGCCCATGGTTTCAGCCGTTTTGACCGTGCGATGCCATGCCGACACACTGCCCGCAAGCGCCTCAATATCCATGGCCAGCAGCGGATCATAGGGAAGGTGCCAGCTCGCGTGTTCGCCCACCAGGTTGAGCATCGGTGATTTGGCCCGGCGGGCATTGTGCAGGTTGGCAATGCCGTTGCCGAAACCCGGTCCCAGATGCAGGAGGGTCATGGCCGGTTTTCCCGCCATTCGGGCATATCCGTCCGCAGCACCCGTGCAGACCCCTTCAAATAAACCCAGCACCCCCCGCACTCCTGGCACCGTATCCAGGGCGTTCACCAGCGGCATTTCAGTGGTGCCGGGGTTTGAGAAACAAACGTCAATTCCGGATCTGACCGCTGATTTTATGATAAATTCCGCATTATTCATTTCCTTAATTCCTTTCTTAAAAGATATCTCTCGATGAGATAACGGATATACTCAGGATGCTCTTTTCGATATTATTTTATCAATGTATTAATCAGTTCCTGATCGGTTCGCGAATCGAATTAGATCCCGTCTTCGCCCGCCGCACTGGCAAAACTATCAGAAAATTGGAAACGTTTAAAGAAGAAATACAAATTCTTATGAACCGGCGTAGAACGCGATTGAAATAATTTATTTTATGGATAAAATGAGGACGTTCGCTTTGCCGCCAAAACGGCAACGCATTTTATATGACGGTTTTACCAAGTGTTGATTCCGACAAATTTCGGAGCATTTCAAATTCATTGGTTCCGCCGGGCAATCCGGATATACGCGCCCCCTGTTTTTGACAGTCACCAGTTATGGATAAGGAGTTCAGTGGTTATGAATGATATGAAAAACCCCTGGGAAAAACTGCATGACCTGATTGCGGATACCGGCACTGAACAGATTTTGATCTTTTTTGATTCACTGGGAGCTGCGGAAACCGCCCGCACTATTTCCCGGATCAGCCAGGAAGATCAAATCCGTTTGTTTACCCTGCTGGCCCCGGCGGATGCCGCCGAACTGATTGAGGATATCTCGGATGTGCAGGCCGCGGATCTCATCGAAGACCTGCCCCCGGAGCGGGCGGCGGCGATTCTTGAAGAACTGGACAGCGACCACCTGGTTGATGTTCTGGGGGAAGTGGATGATCACCTTGCGGAAGCCATCCTTGGCGAAATGGATCATGAAGACGCCAAAGAGGCAAGGCAGTTTCTGGAATATCCACGGGACAGCGCCGGCGGTCTCATGGTTTCCGAGGTTCTGGCATACGCCTGGGACAAGCGGGTGAGTGATATTTTAAAGGATTTGCAGAAAAACCGGGAAACCTATGCGGAATATAATGTCCAGTATCTTTACGTGACCCGGGACGGCAACCGATTGGCAGGGGTTCTGCGAATGCATGATCTCCTGTTTCCTGCCCGGGATGCATTGCTGCGTGACTTGATGATCAAGGATCCCCTCAAGGTAGATGTGAATACCCCTCTGGAAAAACTGCGCAATTTTTTTGAAGAGCACCATTTGTTCGGGGTGCCGGTGGTGGATGCCGAAGGGGAACTGCTGGGGGTTGTTTTACCGGAAGCGGTGGAGGAGGCGTCCCGCAAGCGATCGGTGCGTCAATTTTTGGGGGTCAGCGGTATTGTCGGCGGGGAGGAGTTCAGGACTATGCCGCTATTGATCCGTTCCGGCCGCCGACTCTCTTGGTTGAGCCTCAACATTGTCTTGAACATTATGGCTGCCAGTGTCATCGCGTTGTATCAGGACACCTTGTCAGCCGCCATTGCCCTGGCGGTTTTCTTGCCCATGGTCAGCGACATGAGCGGCTGCTCCGGGAATCAGGCCGTGGCGGTAAGTATGCGTGAACTTTCGTTGGGACTGGTCCGTCCGTATGAGCTGATGCGGGTTCTGGCAAAGGAAGCCAGTCTGGGAATCCTCAATGGGGCGGCTTTGGGGCTGATGCTCGGAACTGTCGCATATCTCTGGAAGGGGAATTTCTATCTCGGGCTGGTGGTGGGCGGCGGGCTGGCGGTGAATACCATTGTCGCGGTTTGCCTGGGCGGTCTTTTGCCGCTTATGCTAAAGAGATTGAAAATGGACCCGGCCCTGGTTTCCAGCCCCCTTTTAACCACGGTCACGGACATGTGCGGGTTTTTCTTTGTACTCAGTTTCGCCACCGCCGTGATGGGCAAGATCAGCGGATTTTAAGATCAGTTTTAATCTGACTTTGATGAACTTTGATCATAGAAGGGGATCGGTTTGCCGGTCCGGTAGGCAATGGTTTTGCTGGTGGCAATCAGGCTGCCGTTTTGGTCGGTGACGGAGATATCATAGTGGGCGATCTTTTTGGACCGGGTGATTTCTTTGGCCTCGGCCGTCAGACGCGCCCCGGGTTCCGGGCTGGCGGTATAGGAGACATTGACATTTAACGCCACGGCAACCGTGCCATGGGTCTGGCAGGACGTTTCAAAGGCTTCATCAATCAGGGCGTAAACGGCCCCCCCGTGGGCCCGCTGATAAATGTTATCCATGGATTCGGGCAGATAATCCATTTCCACCCGGGAATACCCGCGTTTAAGTTCGACCAGTTTCATTCCCAGTTTTTGTGCAAACGGTTCGTTTGCCACCGCATTGAATATGGCTTTTTTAAGGTTTTCGTCCATCATTTTTTCATTGTTCCGTCACATCCGAGGGTTATAAGTTCGGATGCGACACTATCATCTTCAGCCGGATTTGTAAATATCGGAGACAACAAAGAAAAAAATTTTTCAGCATATAATAAAAAGCCCGCCGGACAATGCACCATCAGGAAAGATTGTTCCAGAAATTTCTGGCCTGGTCGTCCATGGTGTTGCCGGATGTCCCGGATGAGGGATTGTAATCGTCATGTCTGACAATTTTTGTGCCGCGCAGTCTGGCAATTCTTTCTTCAATGGGCGGGTGAGTGGAGAAAAGATTCATCATGTTGCGTCC
>JAHECJ010000118.1 GCA_024641805.1 Desulfococcus sp. | reverse complement strand
AACCGGAAGCGTGTTTATCCCCATGGCCTGTTCCGGTAATCGGGTCATTACATTAGAAAAAGCTTGGGATAAAACAATTCTCCCGAAACCATTCAGCCAGGTGGTTGTCGATTTTGATGAACCTGTTTTTATTTCAAACGATGTGACGGACGAGGAATTTGAAAAACTCCGGCTTGACCTTGAAATAAAATTAAATCAACTCACCGATAAAGTGGACCGGATCTGCGGAAATACTGACATTTAGCGCCCGTCTTTTGATATCTTAGGATTGTCGCTAATCTTAGTGTTCAGAATTTGTAAGGAACTGAAAAATTGCCTTTTCTCAAGTTATATTCAAGTGAACACTGAATGACGCGAGAATATCCCCTCAGTTTAAGATTAATCTTTACCTAACGGTGCTTGTTTTTTTATTGTCGTGATTGGCAAAAGACATGACTGCTCGCTAATGAACCGGATTAATAATCTCATTTCCGTAGCAGCCACATAATAAGAGAAATAACGATACTGAGGATCACCATGGTGGTGATGGGGAAAAACACCTTGATGCCGGGGCGGTCGATGATAATATCGCCGGGTAGCCTGCCGATGGGCAATTTCGAAAGCCACGGCCAGGCAATGCCGGCAGCGACCATCAACACGCCGGCGATGATGAGGATTTTCTGCATGGCACGTAATTCCGACAAAAATTTTCAGATGGGGAAAAACTTTTCACCGGTGTCAAAAACTAAAAGTCGATACCAGATCTCCAAGACTTATGTGGCTCAGGCTTTATAATAGGACCGATACCACTCAATAAATTTCTCAATCCCCTCTTCGATGGTGGTTTCCGGTTTAAATCCCACGGCATTGTATAAATCATCGATATTCGCATACGTTTCAGCCACATCTCCCGGCTGAATATCCATCATTTTTTTTTGCGCTTTTTTCCCCAGCGCATTTTCTATGGCTGCAATAAACTGCGTCAATTCAACGGGATTGTTGTTTCCAATATTGAAAATCCGATAGCGCGTGTATGAGGTGCCGGGGTCCGGCATATCGCCCGACCAGTCGGGGTTGGGTTCTGGTACCGCATTGATGACCCGGACAATGCCTTCGACAATATCGTCAATGTAGGTAAAGTCCCTTCGCATTTTGCCATGGTTAAACACCATGATAGGTTTATTCTCTAAAATGGCTTTTGTGAACAGAAACAGCGCCATGTCCGGTCGTCCCCAAGGTCCGTAAACGGTAAAAAACCGAAGTCCGGTGCAGGAAAGGCCAAACAGATGACTGTAAGTGTGGGCCATCAGTTCATTGGATTTTTTGGTTGCCGCATACAATGATACCGGGTGGTCCACATTGTCATGAACTGAAAACGGCAGGTTGGTGTTGGCCCCGTAAACGGAACTTGATGACGCAAAAACAAGATGTTTGACCTTATGGTGACGACAGCATTCCAGAATATTGACAAACCCTACCAGGTTGGACTCGACATAGGCATGAGGATTTTGGATCGAATAACGGACCCCGGCCTGCGCGGCCAGGTTCACCACCGCATCCAGCGGATGGGAGTTGAAAATACCCGTCAAGGACGCCAGATCGGTCAGGTCCGTCTGATAAAATGTAAAGTTCAAATTTGCTTTCAATATCTTTAGACGGTCTTTTTTCAGGTTCACATCATAATAATCATTTAAATTATCAACGCCAAAGACACTGAATCCATTCGCCAGGAGACGCTTCGCCAGATGAAACCCTATAAAACCGGCCGTGCCGGTGATCAGTATGTTTTTAAATTCAGAAATCATTTTTCCGCTCGTAATTTTTATTTTGATTCAGGGTTGCTATCCATTATATTTTGGTTAAAAAATCAATCAGCAGCCGAACGCCGAAACCGGTGCCCCCGGCCCCGCAATAATCTCCGCTCTTCTTGGAATAAGCGGGCCCCGCGATATCAATATGGGCCCATCGCGTGTCCTCGACAAACTCGGAAAGAAATAGCGCCGCTGTGATGGCGCCCCCCCAACGGGTACTGCTCATGTTATTAATGTCAGCAAATTCACTTTTCAGCAATGGTTTATAATCTTCCGGCATAGGCATGGGCCAGCACCGTTCGGCGGTGGCCTCGCCGGATGCAACGATATCCTTGACCAGCGGTTCATCGGTTGAAAATACGCCGGCTATTTTTTCACCCAGGGCAATAATACATGCGCCGGTCAACGTTGCCATATCAATCATGACATCCGGCTTAAACATCTTGATCGCATAGGACATGGCATCAATTAAAATCAAGCGCCCTTCGGCATCCGTGTTCCCGATTTCAACAGTTTTTCCACTGTATGTTTTAATAATATCGCCGGGTCTCGTGGCCTCACCGGAAGGCATATTCTCAACCACCGGAAGGACACCGACCACTCGGAACTTATGCTTCAGGCGAGCCAGAGTGATGAGTGTGGCAGCAACCGATGCGGCGCCGGACATATCCATCTTCATTTCATCCAAAGACCCGGAGGGCTTTAAATTGATTCCGCCGGAGTCGAACGTCACCCCTTTGCCCACCAGCACAAACGTTTTTTTGGTTTTAGGGGCTTTTCTGTTTTTAAACGGGTTATAATCTAAAATCAGCAGTCGGGGTTTGCTCCGGCTGCCTGACCCCACTGCCAGAATCGCTCCCATACCGTTTTGTTTCAACGCTTTCTCATCGAGGATGGTAAAAGACAAATCTTCTTTTTCTGCGGCTTTCACCATTGACCGGACAAGACGCTCCGGCTGTTTTTCATTGGGCGGCATGCTTACCCATTCCCTGGCCAGAATGGTTCCCCGGCAGACCGTTTGAATGCGCGACGCCAGAAGCCGCTGGCTTTTGGCTGTTTTTGAATCCGTAAAAACAGATACTGTTTTTAACGGTTTGCGCTTCTTATCTTTCTTATATTTATCAAAGATATGATTGCCGAGAAAGGCACCTTCAAATATTGCACCCAGCACCACTTCCTCAGTCAGATGAAGCTTTTCAGGAGACGGCGCGCATATGATAATTTCAGACAGTTCTTTTGGGATCAACTGCTTAATGGTTTTGCCGGCAAATGATCGCAAGACTTCAGCGTTTATTTTATCTAATTTTCCAATCCCAATGAATAAAATTCGCTCCGCTTTGCTCTCCGACGGTTCAAACAACATGACGGAATCATCTTTCTCCCCATTGAATTCTTTGATTTTTTTGGCATTTTCAATCAAATGAATTAGCGCAGGATCAGCATGAATCTCTTCATCCTCACATACCGGGACAACTATGCATTCCGTCTTTATCTTAAGTATTTCGCCGGACAACAATTTTAACATGAGCGATCTCCTTGAATCATCAAACGCATAAATATATAGGGTACAGGCTGAAAATCAGAGATACAATTCATTTTCTTTTTTAAAATGAATTTGATTATACAGCAGGACAACCCTCATCCGTCACGCCGCTTTTTTAAAAGGCTGTTAAATGATGCCGCGCTCCTTTTTCACCACTTCATATGCCTCATGAATTTCCCGGAACTTGTCGTTGGCAAAAGTGACAAATTCTTCCGGCAGCCCTTTGGAGGCAATGGTGTCCGGATGGAAATCCCTGACAAGTTTCCGGTAGCGGCTTTTAATCGTATCATCTGAATCACGGTTTGAACACCCTAAAATGGTGTAATATTTGTCCGAATCGGGCGCGTATCGTGATTTGAATTGATAATATGCGTCATCGCTGAATTTGAATATCCCGGCCGCTGAATGAATCAGCTTTTCTTCAACCGCATGCAGCGTACCATCCGCCAGGGCGACGCGGAACAGGATATCCATCATCAACTCCAAAAGCTCCGGCTGATTATAAAAATTCTGATAAAACTGTACGGCAAAATCTTCAAAAGACTGGGAAGAATCCATGGCCGCCCGAAAAATATGCTCTGCTGCAAGCCTGCTGGGAGGATTTAAATGAAGATCTTCGAACATGAATTGCCTGACGGTTGCAATTTCAGGTTCTGTAACCTGACCGTCGGATCGGATCAATTTGGCCAGCATGGAAAAAGACGCCACAAAAAAAGTCATTTGCGCTGTTTCGCCGTTTGACAAACGGTTGCCATCCTTGCTGGCGGGACGCTGCTCGGAATTCTCAGAATCAAACATATGACCGAACGCAGCTCCTGCGACTGCCCCTACCGGCCCGCCAATGGCGAAACCGATGGTTCCGCCGACGACTTTACCTAACCAACTCATATAAGTTCCTTTTATTATAATCTTCCTGAAATGACAGATAAGTTATTTTTTCATTTACTTAAGATGCGTCACCATGGAAAGTTTTTATGAAGCCATCAACAACTGTTTGCGCAGAAGGTCCAGTGCACATATGGCAAAAATCTGCTTATTTGACAAGCGCTCTTTGAAAGGCGAATTAAATCGGTATGCAACGGTTTTATCCGGCAGTGAAATTCCGATACACATCGTTCCGACCGGCCTTTCATCTGTGCCGCCTGTAGGCCCGGCAATTCCGCTGGTGGCAAGCCCAAGGGTTGCACCGGAAATCCGGCGGACGCCGTCGGCCATCTCTTTGACCGTCTCTTCAGAAACAGCCCCGTACGTTATTAATGTCTCTTCAGGCACGCCAAGAATTTTTCGCTTGGCATCGTTTGAATACGTGATGCCGGAAAACAAAAAATAATCGGAACTCCCGGCAATATTTGTCAGTAAATGTGAAATCAATCCGCCGGTACAGCTTTCTGCAACCGCTATCGTGGCATGATTTTTAACCAGAAGAGAAGCTATCTCGGCCTCCATTGAACGGCCTTCCAAAGAAAAAACCTTGTCGCCAAGCTGATCCGCGCTCCAGCGGCCAGATTTTTCAATCTCATCCGCAAGTATTTTCCGGTCGGTCCCGATGGCCGTCATTTTTACCGTGATGACCGGAAACCGGGCAATCATCCCAAGTTTCACCATGGGAAACAACAATTTAAACCCTTTTAGTTTTTCATTGACCAGCGCTTCCGGAAGACCAAAAACAGAAAGTTCCCGCCGCAGTGTGACGGATTTCTCCAAGCCTTGATAGACTGCAATATCCGGGATTACAGATAAAGACAGCATGGCTTTCATTTCCTTTGGCACACCGGGAAGAAAATAACACCGGCAGCGGCCGATTTTGAAAATAAACCCGGGCGCTGTTCCGCACGTGTTCACAATCGGAGTGGCTCCGCAGGGCAGCATGGCCTGTTTGATATCTGAACCGGCCATCTTTCGGGAGAATCCAGCGAAATAGGTTTCAATGGATTTAGAGGCCACAGGATCAAGCAAAAGGTCTGCGCCGGCGGCCATGGCAGCAGCTTCCGCTGTCAGATCATCGACCGTCGGCCCGAGTCCACCGGTAATAACGGCGATATCCGCGCGCGAACCAATTTCTGCCATGGCGGCAACCAACTCGACCATGTCATCGCCCACACAGCTGTGACGGGTCACCCGGATACCGATTTCATCCAACCCGGCCGAAATGTGTGCTGAATTCGAATCAATAACAGATCCCAAACAAACTTCATCACCGGTCGACAATATTTCACCGATCATCATCCCCACCTTCTCATTTTGGTTGATATATTTTAAGGGTCGCATTTATATAATAAACAATTTTAAAAAAATCAAAGATACCTTACGATCAACACAAAAAACAACTTGACAAAAAAACTGGTTCTATTTATCTGTAAAAAAACGGGAAAAACGACGACCATGACTAAAATCAAACAACAATCATATTCAGCAAATTATCTCTGGTGGTGGCAGGCTGAAATAACGAGGCTGGCTGACGGATAGATTTCTGCATACAAAAATATAAAAACACTCAAGACCGTGGGCAGCCTCAACCCCACGGTTTTTTTATCTGAATTAAAAGACCGTGGGAGATCCTTCGGTCTTTTTTTTTGCGTTAATTATTTTTAAAGGAGACATGCATGTTACTACGACAATTCCCCGATCCTAAAAAATTTCGAGATTTGTTCGAGCACTACAACGTGGTGCCGCTGTGCAGGGAAATTCTTGCGGACATGGATACACCGGTGACCGTTCTTAAAAAAATATATCCGGAAACCGGGCCGGCATTTTTATTTGAGAGTGTTGAGGGGGGGGAGCGGTGGGGACGCTACAGCTTTTTGAGCGTTTCCGCCCGCACCCATATACGGATTTTTAAAACCCGGATGGAAATTGAAAAAAACGGCAGCCGGGAAAGCATCGACCATCTCAATGATCCGTTTCCTATTTTAAGAAACTTTATGAAAAAGTATCACCCGGCTGTCCTATCGGATCTGCCAAGATTCTGGGGGGGGCTGGTGGGATATCTGGCCTATGAAACCGTTTCTTTTTTTGAAAAAATCCCTAATAAACTTCCTGAAGATAAACCCCTGGCACATTTTATTCTGCCGGATGAGATGCTGATATTTGACAATATCCGAAACACATTGATGATTGTTGCCATCGCATTTAAAAATGACTATACCGAACCGGACAAGTCATTTGAATCCGCGTCCAAAAGGATCGACCGGCTGGAAGCCAAAATTTTAGCCTGCCTTTCCGATACCCGGGAAGAAGATGGTTCATCTTATGAAATGAAACCGTTATGCAATGAAGAAAATTTTCGCACAAAAGTAAAAAAAATTAAATCGTATATCACCAATGGGGACG
>JAHECJ010000117.1 GCA_024641805.1 Desulfococcus sp. | reverse complement strand
AAGGACAAACCGTTTTTTAAGAATTCCGGCGGCGGTGTGACGTTATCCGGCGGAGAACCCACGCTGCATATGGACTTTTTGTCCGATCTGCTTAAACGATTCCAGGCCGAAGGAATCCATACGTTACTTGAAACCTGCGGCCTTTTTGAATTCGAATCGTTTGAAAAAAAAATTTTGCCATATCTTAACACCATATATTATGATATTAAAATACGTGACTCGGAAATCCACCAACAGTTTTGCGGCGTTAAAAACGATCGGATCCTGAACAACTTTATCAAATTAAATGCCTTGTCAGGTAACAACGGCATTGAACTGCTGCCCCGAACACCGCTCATACCGAACATCACCGCCACCGAGAAAAACCTGACCGACATCGCAGATTTTTTAACCGTGCAGGGCGTCCGGCAGGCCCGCTTGCTTGCCTATAATCCCCTATGGCATGAAAAAAACAAAAAAATCGGGACCCGAAATTCCTTTCAAAACAACAAAGAAATGACCGCCTGGATTCCGAATGAAAAAATTGAAATATGTCGGTCCATATTCACAGGAAAAGGGATTCATCTTGGATAAAACAGGGAGGGGGATATGAGCAGAAAAGCGCTGGTTACAGGGGCCACCGGGTTTATCGGCAGCCGGTTGTGCAGGGAGTTGAAAAAAGAAAACTGGAAAATCAGGGCACTGGCACTTCCCGGTGAAAACTGCGACCCGATTTCAGATAATGTTTCTGAAATCGTCACCGGCGACATTACCCGGCCGGAAACCCTGGCAGGTATCGGCGATGGCATGGATGTGGTGTTTCATTTGGCCGCCCGGGTCCTGGATTACGGCTCCAAAAAACAATTTTATGCCCCGATTTATGACGGCACAAAAAACATGCTGGAAGCCTGTGCCGGCCGATCAAAAAGATTTCTGTTTGTCAGTTCCATTGCCGCATGCGGTTTGGGGCGGCACCTAAAAGGGTTTACCGAAACGGATATCCCTCAAAAATCCGGAATCCCATACAATGACGCAAAAAACGATGCGGAAAAAGTAGTCCGGTAATATCAGGGCCGGTTTGCAAATGGGTGCACCATCATCCGGCCGGCCAATGTCATCGGCCCGAGAAGCGCCTGGGTGGATGAACTGGGAAAACAATTCCTCAAATCCGTTGTTCCACTCGTTGACAAGGGACAATACAGCGCCAGCCTGATCTACGTGGATAACCTGGTGGACGGCATCATCAAAGCCGGGACATCAGACGCTGCATCCGGCCAGACCTACCAGCTCCGGGATGACTGGGACGTGACCTGGAAACAGTATTTGACCGATTTATCCGCCCTGTTTGGTAAAAAACCAACCGGCAGCCTTCCCTATTTTCTGGCATGGACCATTGCCACGGTTGCTGAAAAGCTGACCACGCCCTTAGGCATCCGCCCGCCGGCCACCCGGCTCGCCATTGCAATCATGGGGCGTGACAATGACGTCGATACTTCCAAGGCCCGAAAAGAGCTTGGCTGGCAGACAACAATGTCATACCCGGAAGCCATGAAGCAGATCGAGGACTGGGTGAAGGGGACTCGGTTGAATTAGACGATTCCATAAAATAACAAAAAAGGAGACTCGCCATGCTGTTCTTCCAGCCAACTACCGAAAAAATTAAATTTTCCCCGACCAATATACTATTAAATACCCTGCTCAAAGTATTTGCGGCCAATTTTAATTTCCGGCGCGGGATGAAAAAATACTTAAAAAGCGACGAGGGATGGCTTGATTTTTCCATCGGTTTCAGGACCGACTCCGGGTCCGTGACATCGGCGGTGATATTTAAGGACGGCAAAGTGTCGGTATCGAAGTTCATCCCTGAAAAAGTCGATACCATGCTGACATTTCACTCGGAAAGCGCAGTGATCAAGCTGCTTTCGGCTACGCCCACAGAACAGATATTCATGGTGTTAAAAGGCCAGTTAAGCCCCACCGGCAATGCGACGTATCTGAACCTGTTCTTCTTTTTCCTGTCACTGCTGTTAAACAGCAAGCAGAAAAAACTCATGGAAAAAGAACGCAAAATTTCCACAAAAGAACTGTTGAAAGAATCGCCCGAACCCAGAAAAACATTGAGCGATGAACTGGCCAATCGCTTCCAATACCGCATGAAGGCGGAATCAAGGGATCCCAATGTAAAATATTTAGACGAGCCGTTTCTGTCTGAATACGGTTTAGATGATTTCCCGCGCGTTAAAAAATTTTTAGACATTCATTTTGAAGTTAAACCCGAAGTCTGTCCGGAACTGCCGAAGCTGGTGACGGACTGGCACAAAGCCAACGGTTATGAAACGGATAAAAACGGAAAGCCATGGAATCCCATCCTTAGAAAAGCCCATGCGTATAAACATTTAATGGAAAACCGGAAACCGCTGATCCGGGAAAACGACCTGATTGCCGGCACAACCACCACCAAGGACATCGGCGTGGTGGTCTACCCGGAAGGCCACGGCACCATGATATGGGGGGAACTCCTTACCGTCCCTCACCGGACATTAAATCCCTGTGACCTGTCCGACGACACGCTCAACATCCTGCATCATGAGGTGTTCCCGTACTGGATAAAACGCAATTTCAGGGAATGGGTTCGGGAAAAATACGAAAACCCTTTATGCCAGCAGATTGACGAACGATTCGCCATCTATTTTACATGGAAGCAGGCCACTATTTCCCACACCATCCCGGATTTCCCAAAGCTCCTGAGCAAGGGAACCAGCGGCATTATTTCTGAAATTAAAGAGCAGATGAAATCCTTTTCGGATGATTCGAATGAAAAAGCCACCCTGAAGGCCATGATTCTCTGTCTGGAAGGGCTGACCGTTTATTCCAAAAATCTTGCCGGACACGCAGTCCAAAAAGCGGCCGCCGAGAAAAACCCGGAACGAAAAGCGGAACTTGAAAATTTAGCAAAAATCTGTTCCCAGGTCGTGGAGAAACCAGCCCGGACGCTGGATGAAGCAGTCAATGCCATGTGGATATCCTGGATCGGCCTGCACATGGAAAGCACCAATGCCGGGTTATCCCTGGGCCGTCTGGACCAGTGGCTGCAGCCCTATTTTGAAGTGGACATGGCAAAACTGAAAACAACGGCGGAAAAAGAGGCCTACATTAAACATGCGGTGGAACTCATCGGCTGTTTTTACATGCGATGCACAGACCACCTCCCCCTGACCCCGGATATCGCCAACTGGGTATTCGGCGGCAGTTCCTCGGACCAGGCCATTACGCTGGGCGGCGTAACGCCGGAGGGTGATGACGGGGTCTGCGACATGACTTATATTTTCCTGAAAGTCACGGAAATGCTCAGCATCCGTGACCCCAATGTCAACGCCCGGTTCAACCCGGGGAAAAACAGCGACACCTATCTGAAACGCCTGTGCGAAGTCAACCTGATCACGTCAGCCACCCCCTCCATGCACAATGATAATGAGGTAATGGGGTCTCTGGAAGAGTTCAACTACGACATTGAAGACCTGCGCAACTGGTCCGCCACCGGGTGCGTAGAACCGACACTGTCCGGAAAACACATCGGGCATACCAATTTCCAGATGATGAACATGGTGGCCGCCCTTGAAATGGCCTTAAACAACGGCACCCATCCGCTCTTGAACTGGAAGCTCGGGCCCGATACAGGAAAAATCGACGATGAGCCCTTTAAAACCTTTGATGATTTCTTTAACGCATTTATCACCCAGTTTAAATTCATCATCGACCAGTCCATCGAATACAATGATATGCTGGCCCAGGCCCACCAGGTCATACGCCCCACGCCCCTGCTCTCGTCCGTAATAAGCGACTGCATCTCTAAAGGCAAGGACGTCACCATCGGCGGAGCAAAATACAACAGCTCCGGGGCGGCGCTGATCGGACTGGCAGATATCACGGACTCTCTTCTGGTCATCAAAAAACTGGTATTTGATGATAAAAAAGTATCGCTGAAAGACCTGAAAAAAGCGGTGGATGAGAATTTTGAAAAAGATCCGGCCCTGCACGCCATGGTCACCAAAAAAGTGCCGCTGTTCGGGTCCGGCAGCGATGAAGCCGTGGCAATGGCGGATCGTGTGGCGAAATTTGCCCATGATTATTATGGCGCGAAAAAACACTATCGCGGCGGGAGATACACGGTGGGGTTCTGGTCCATGTCCAACCATGTGGCATACGGTACCCTGACCGGCGCCCTTCCCTCCGGACGATTGAGCGGCAAGGCCTTTACTCCGGGACTGACCCCGGAGCCCAACGCGTCCAAAAACCTGCTGGATAACATCCGGGACGTGGCCCGGCTGGATACGAAAAATATCAACAACAACATCGCGTTTAACGTGAAAGTGGTTCCCTCCCCCGAAGACACGAGGGAAAAAACGGTCAATGACATGTTCTCCTATGTAAAAACCTATTTTGACATGGGCGGCATGCAGATGCAGATGAACGTGGTGACGTCTGAAACCCTTAAAGACGCCATGGCGCACCCGGAAAACTACCGGAACCTGCTTGTTCGGATTTCCGGGTACAATGCCTATTTTGTTACCTTAAACCGGGATATGCAGCTCGAATTGATTGAACGGGCGGAATACGGGATGTAAAAACACCCGATCAAATGATCCGTTCTTCATCCTTCCGCTTCAACTATTTGAACTGGCAAGGATGAAGAACGCCTCCGTTTCTCAGTGGATAGTCATTTCTCCACTTTTAACTACTTTACTGCTCCCCGCTAAAATCAGCATTCCATGGCGGCATGCAATAGCAATCGGGGATGCCAAAAATAAGTCATAAGCCTGTTTATCAGGTATGGTATGCCCCTAAAATCATAGAATACTGACTGAACTTATCGATAATGCGTAAAGACAAACCGCGAAACTATTGTCAACATTTTTAACCTCTATTCACTGATCCAAAATCCAAAATATCGCCATCCCTTTTCACCAAAGGATCCATATGATTGAATTCGGCTTGAAATACAGGAGAAAACTTTATACATTACCATGTCATCATAGAACTTGCTTTTATCAAATAAATTGTGAGGGACTCCATGAAAAAGTATTGGTTAGCTATCTTCGGTTTATTTATGCTCATAACGGTTTCTTCGGCTTCTTTTGCAGTTGATGGTCAGCTCACAAATCTGCTTTCCCTGGAAGAAGGGACGATTCCGGTGGTGATTCCAAAAACTTACGGTGGCTGGAATGCTGAAAATTTGCTTGATAACAGCTCGCAGTCGGGATGGGCCTGTGCAAAAGGAAATGTAAACGATAATGTGTTTGTTTTTGAAATGACGGAACCGGCTGTTTTGGAAAGGTTTGAATTCGACAACGCTTCAGTGGATAGTCAAGGTGCCGGTGCTAAAGATATTCTGGTGGAAGTCTCCAACACCTCCGAGACGACCGGCTTTCTAATCGTCTTAGAGACATCGCTTGCGGATAAATGCGACGGCCAAAACTTCCCGGCAGCCCAGTTACTGCCATCGCGTTGGATACGTCTTACCATAAAAACCACACAAGGCAGCACACAATACAGTGAGCTTTTTTCTTTCCGCGGGTTCGGAAAAAAGGCGTCCTTTTCCACACCGGAAAATATTTCGGGCAATTACTCCAGCAACTACGCCAATTTTCATTTGAGGCAGCAGGGAACCGCCCTTACTGGATGCTATGAATATAAAGAAGGGCTCCTGAATGGCGCCATTGAAGGCAGAGTCATGAAGATCACTTGGCGAGAGAAAGACAAGAACGGGCCGGCGGTGATGGTGATTTCCAAGGACGGAAATACCTTTAAAGGCTTCTGGTGGTACTCCGGCAACGAAAAAGGCGCTCCGTCCGGTACTTGGAACGGTACGAAAATATCCGCTGATGTCGGAGGTTGCCCCCACTGGTCCGGTTCAGTGGGCGGTGAATTGAAAACAAAGCTACTCAATGAGAAGCGGGCCAGGGTTTACGGCATTCTGTTCGATACAGATTCTGATGTCATCAAACCCGAATCAAAACCTGTGCTGGAAGACGTATTGTCGCTCCTGAAGAGTGAACCTGAATGGAAGATTACGATCGAAGGGCATACGGACGCCACAGGATCGGACGCCCACAACCAGGCTCTTTCCCAAAAACGTGCTGAGTCGGTTGCAGCTTATTTAAGATCGGCAGGAATTGAAGCCGGAAGGCTCAAAACTGTCGGATTTGGAGAATCAAAACCCGTGGCAGATAATGACACTGAATTGGGTCGCGCTCAGAACCGGCGCGTGGAACTGGTCCGGGAATAAAGAGATTTTGTAATCCTGAAGATGAGAAGTTAAGGGCTTGCCACCACTTATAACATCCGTGGATTAATTTTTTTAATCGCCGATGTCTTTTGAATTTGAAATTGATTCATTCATTTGGTGCGGTAATATCGTGCACCGGGGTCTGTAAGGTGGCGATCGAGTAAACTGGCCGTGCCACCCTTATTTTATTATTTCTTGCATCGCTGCGCCCCCCATCTTCAGCAGCTCCCTATCTTTTCCTCCAAATGCATCGGACTGCACAAATTGAAAGTTGAAGCGGAGGCACCATAGGCCCGCGCTTATCCTGGAGTATAAAAAGGAGATATAATGTCATTGCAACACACGTTGAAGCGGTTCTGGTTTTTCATGGTCGCCATGTTGCTGGCTTTTCAATTTGCATGCGCTGGCGCGCCTTCGTTGGAA
>JAHECJ010000116.1:1366-6735 GCA_024641805.1 Desulfococcus sp. | reverse complement strand
ATTCAGATATTTTCTAAACACCTGCACGGGTCATCACCTCCAGCTGCTTGGGGTCGGTTCGCAAAAGAAATTCGTCACGGTAACGAATCGTCTGGTCAATGTATTTTTCAGGCACCCGGGCAGTATGCTTCCAGAATGCATGATAGAAAATAATGTAATGCCTGAAACAGAAAAAATAGAGAAACCGGACCGGATCACCGGTAAGGGTAATCCGTAATTCGTGGATCCCGTCATAGAGGATATCTGCATATGGTCGGGGGAGATCGGGTCCCATTTCTTCAAGCAGTTCCATAAACCGGATTATTTTTATCTGGTGCTTGGGGGGACAAGCTTCAATGAATTCGGAGATCGGGCACATTTTCATTAAATCATCACAATAAAGGATATTCCATTTATCACTCTGATCCATTGTATCTCTCTCTATTTCGCGTTAATTCATATAACTATATTTTGATATGATAATATTGAAGATAAATCCGCTGGCTGCAAATTGTAACGTATCATAACGGAAAAATAAAAATTTTAAAAGGGGGCGAAAGCGTTGGGCATAATGTCGGGGCCGGGCTGACAGCGAAAAGCGCCAATAAAAGAGGGGAAACGGTTTGTTGAAAAACCGCTTCCCCTTATCCTTATCAGAAGATATTTTTTGTCTCAGCCGGCGGGTTAAATCGTCAAGCTGTTTTTTTGGCGACTTCAGAAAGATTAGAAACAAAAAGATCCAGCAGTTTGTTTTGGTCCGTGTCATTGATTTCATCAGGGAGCCGTTTTAAAGCCAATTCGCTCGCTTCATCCACCAGTTCGGACATGAACAGGTCTTTTGCCATTGTAATCTGATGCTGAGCCTTTAGTTTTTCAACTTCAACAATATTTTTGCCTTGAGCCTGAGCCTCTTCAATAATTTTTTGTTTTGAGCGTTCACCTTCCTCGATGATTCGTTCTTTAATCTGCTCAAACCGGACGGTGCTGTCTGAAATCATTTGTTGGGTTTTATTTATTTTGGCTTCCAGGGCATTCTTTTGTTTTTGGAGCATGTGGATCCGGTCGGCCACTTCGTCTTTTTGACCCTTCAGAAAATTCATGAGCGGTTTACGGCCGAATTTTACGCCCAGAAAAACAAAAATAAAGAAGTTGATCCATGTCATGATTTGATCATACATGGGACGCCAACCCTGATCTGCGGCAGCTGCCGGCGAAGTCAATATGAGAATGCCAAGCAGGGCGGTGATGGTGCAACCAGACAAACGCCGCCGCATTTTGCCTGTTTTATTTGAACTGTTCATTGAGCCAGCCTCCGATCCAGAACTTTTTCCATAATCAATAATGCCAGTTTTTCGGATTCTTTTTTTATTTCTGTTCTGGCTTTTGCTATCTGGTTGTTGATAGAATGCTGGCTTTCCTGCTTTATGGCCTGAATTTCCTTACGGGACAAATCCAGAATCTCGCTGGCTTGCTGGTTTCCGTCTTCTTCCAGGCTTTGCCGATGCTGGTTGGCCTCTTTTATTGCCGCCAATTCCTGGGCCCGCACCTGTTCATCCATTTCCGCAAGCTGGATTTTCGATTTTTCAATACTGCTGGAAATATCATTAATATGATCATCCCGTTCATGCATAACTTCACTCAGCGGTCGAAACATAATCCGGTTAATGACAAACAGAAAAATCAAAAAAGAAATCAATTCAATGAGCACAGTTTCGTTGATCGTGATAAGCCCTATTGTGCTGATTATTTGCATCTTCGGCCTCTCGTTGTGAAAAATATCTTCAATCGCTATACAACAAACAACAGCAGCAGCGCTATAACCAGTGAATAAATTCCGGTAGATTCTGAAACCGCCTGCCCGACGAGCATGGTTCGGGTCAAAAGTCCGGCTTCCTGCGGGTTCCGTCCGATGGCTTCGCAAGCCTTACCGGCCGCAAATCCTTCACCGACTCCGGGTCCAATAGCGCCAAGTCCCATTGAAATTCCGGCGCCCAAACAAGCAAATGCTTTAACAAGATCAGCACCCATGATGTCCATAATTTTTTCTCCTTATTGTGTTTGAGTAATTAACTGAGTTTATATTTACTGTTTTAAACGCTTAATACTAATAAAAGCGCCACCACCAGTGAATAAATACCAGTGGATTCAGATACTGCCTGTCCCACAAGCATAGTTCGTGTCATAAGTCCAACGGTTAAAGGGTTGCGGGCCACTGCAGACACGGCTTCCATGGCAGCCATCCCTTCACCGATTCCGGGTCCGATACCTCCGAATCCCATACACAGGCCGGCGCCGACCATACTGCAAGCCGGAACAATAGCCATCCCCATCGGCAGCTGTTTGTATAGAAGCAGGAGTGCAATCAAAAAACCGTAAATCGCCGTTGATTGCGCGACCCCGGATCCAATCAGCATAAGCGTGCTGAGTTGTCCGGAAACCATCGGTTGCCGGCCGATTCCCTGGCAGGCAGTTCCGGCGGGAAGCCCGGCGCCGATTCCGCATCCGATGGCAGAAAGACCCATGGATAACCCGGCACCCATATATGCCCATGCGGTGAGAACCGATTTGCCTTCAATCGGGCTGAAGAGAAGCAGCATGGCAATCACAAGACCGAATATACCGGCTGTTTCCGCAACCGCTTGTCCGACGAGCATGGTTTTAAGTATATCGCCAACCAGATTTGGCCGGAATGAGAGTGCCTCATTCGCTTTTCCGGCAGTGTATCCCTCACCCACAGCCGCACCGATGGCGGCAAAACCGACGGACATGCCTGCCCCTAACACCGATGCCGCTTTAATCCATTCAATACCTGTCATCTTATTTTACCTGCACTGCAATATATACCAAAGTTAACATTGTAAAAACAAATGCCTGGATGGCGCCGACAAACACACCGAAAAAAGCGTTTAGAAAAGGAGGTAATATCAGATTGTAGACCAGATATGAAATCACCAGAATGATAATTGAACCGCCCATGATATTCCCAAAAAGACGAAAAGAGATGGACACCACTTTTGCCACTTCGCCAATAACGTTCAGGGGCATCATAAAGAAAAACGGATCAACATATGCTTTGAGGTATGCTTTAATGCCCTTGGTCTTGATGCCGAGATAATGGGAGATAAAAAAGCCCAAAAGGCCTAAACTTAACGGGGTGTTCAAATCTTTTGTCGGTTCATGCATCATTGGCACAATTCCGATCCAGTTGGAAAGTACCAGAAACATGAACAAAGCACAGATCAGCGGCGCGTATTTTTTCCCCAGTTCCTCGCCAAGAGCATCTTCTGTGAGTGCAAAAAGCTGCGCAACAAGCAATTCGCCGACAACCTGCAGCGGACCGGGGATAACCCCTTTTTTGCTGGATGCCAGAAAGCCGAACAATAGAAGGATACTGATGACGATCCATGTCATGATGATCACTTCAAGATTAAACGTCAGATCGTGCCCAAAAAACGGGATGATAAGTTGATGTATTCTGCCTAACTCTTCCATAATTGATTTCTACGCAGTTTTCTTTTGAGTTGAGTTAAAAATCAGGCGGATGATTCCATCCGCCAGGATGACCAACTGAACCATAAAAAGGCCGCATACAGTAGCCGGAATATTAAACTGTTCCAGTTTAATGGCTGCTATAAGCGGGATCGCCATCAATCCGTATCGGAAAAAGATGGACAGAAGGGATAACGCCATGGTTTTGTTTTTGGGCTGACCGATTTTCATGGGGAGCGTTTCGCCCATTAAAATAAAGTTCAGGATGCTGAAAATCGTCCCGAGGATGAGGCCTTTCCCGACCGGTTTCAGGCCCAATAAAAAAAAGGCAATTCCGGCAAATATCGCCAGGGTGATTGCCAGTGAGCAATATTTTTTTTGGGTTTCCCTAATTTGTTCCATTTCGATTGTTTTCGTCTTCTTCGAGAATTTCCATAATCTGCCGGTAGACGACGACTGCTCCGCCAATGACCCCGAGAATCGTAAAAACGGCTACAAAGATTCCCCGGGTTCCGAGCCATTTGTCTAATTGAAAGCCGATAAAAAAACAGAAACCGACACACCCGGCCATTGTGAGGCCCAGCTGCATGACAACCTGCATGTTCTCTGCCCAGGGCCGGTTGTTTTTATAATCAAATAATTTTTTATTAGTCATCATCACGCAATATATATAGGATGAAATCGGTTTGATAGCAGATTATGGTTTTCCCCGTCAAGGAAATAATTTAAAAATTTTTTTATTTTAATATCAGGTAGATACGACTCAGAACCCGATCTTTCGTAAAATAAACAGGTTGCGGAAATTCATGTAAGCGGACTTTGGAACAATGGGAATTTATCCCGATCACAGGCTTTCTGGCAGTAATCGCTTCCAGGTGCCGGCAAATTCGAGGGGATATCGTTAATAATTGAATTTTTATAACAGGGCGGGGCTTATGGAATTATGTGGCGGCCAGGATCTGGGGGATCACTCTTAAGAGTTGGCTCTGCATGAAAAATCCATTGCTTTCAGGTGACATGAGGCCGATAAATCTGAAATTGCCTTCTTTGTAGACATCGGAGGTCATCATAATGACAATCGCTTTCTGGGTATGAACCGTCAAGCCCGTGCACCGGTCCAGTCCTTTCTGGTGTACGGTTTTACTGCATTGTGCGAACATATTGTTGAATTCTTTGGAAAATTCATTAAAATCAACTGATTCGTCGGCGATGTCGAATGCGATGGTTCTGCCATCCGGGCTTAAAATTGCCAGTCCCCGATAGCCTTTGACGGTCCTTAATATGCTGACATATTTTGATAATGAGGTCTGCATTTTGGACTGGCCGGCAACCGGAGCAGGTGCTGCCGGCTTAACAGGTTGCTTGGGGGGGGGCGGTTTGGGGGTTGATTTTTCTTTCCAGATGGCCCCCGCGATTTCAAGGAGCTTGGTATGAACTTTCTGCTCCTTTTTGTCTTCCGGTAAATTTGAAAACGAGATGCTGACACTTTCCCACAGGGCCATGTCTTTTGCAGCCTGGTCGCCGGTAGTATGATTATAGTTCGCATCTAAGAGGACCCCCGTATCAAAATACAAAAATCCTTTTTTCTGGCTTCCGCTGATGACTTCCATCTGGCATGTTTTTCTGCTTAATACGATCAGCGGCAGGAAATTTTTCAGCGTCATGCCTTTGAGGGTCAGCCCTTCATCCTTAAGGTTCAAACCGACAAATATGATGGAGGCCAGCGCACCGAATTCAAATGGTTTTTCAAGATAATAGAGCACGTCCTCATGTCCGGTGCGATCCGTAAACCAGGGTCTCGGTTTCCCCTCGGGGAGCATCACCACACATGGCGTGGACGGATGGTTACGCGTCATGTACGCCAGTAGTTGAACACCGTCAATATCTGACAGTTGAATATC
>JAHECJ010000116.1:0-1356 GCA_024641805.1 Desulfococcus sp. | reverse complement strand
TCCGTGATGAGTACGGTGATTTTTGTTTTTTTTAATATACTGATGGCGGTTTTGCCGTCCTGGGCGGACAGTAGTTCAAAATGATGCAGCTCTTTGAACCCATTAGCGATTTTTTCCAGGTTTTCCTTGTCACTGTCAACAATGAGAACTTTATCCATAATATTCACCGATTATTTAGAACTTCTTATATGCCGTCCCACGGACCAGGCGTTGAAAATTTATCAATTTTATTTATAAGTATTTTAATAAATGGGATATTGCTTTAATGTCAATATAATTTTGACATAATATAATGATATTTTGATAAAAAATGGTTATGATCATACGCGAATAGGCTTTGTTCAGGGATTGGCAGAATGATTGAAAACATGGCTTATTTTAAAATATTCTATAATAATTAATATCATTTATATTCTTTTGCGAATTTATTCCTTTTTCGGGAGGCGTTATCAAATCATGAAACAGATTCTCTCCTGTATTTTTTTGTCGGCATTAATACTCTGTGGCAGTTGTTTTGATCCGGCGTACGGTGCCACATTTAAAATTGTCAGTTATAACGTTGAAAATCTCTTTGATCTGCATACGGATTTGACCGAGTATCCGGAATACCGCCCCGACGGCGATTGCGGCTGGAACAGCGCCGCGCTGGACATTAAGCTGAAAAATATTGCAACAGTCTTAAAAGATCTGGATACGGAGATCATCGCGCTCCAGGAAATTGAATCAAAGCAGGCCCTGGCTTTGCTGCAGGATCGGCTTTCCCGGCTGGGGGCATCATACCCGTTTTCAGCGATTAGCGATGGCCGGCTGACACCCGTAAAATGCGCGGTTCTGTCAAAATTTCCAGTTACGGAAAAGCAGGAAATAAACGTTGGGCATGACAATGAGAGGAATATTCTGAAGGTGAAGCTGGATATTTCAGGAAATCCGCTGATCCTTTATGTCAATCACTGGAAGTCCAAAGCCGGACCGGAAAGCAAACGGCTGAAATACGCGCAGGCACTGGCCGCAGATATTTCAAAACTGGGGAAGGGCGTTGATTTTGTTCTAACCGGTGATTTTAATTCCGATTATAACGAATTTGAAACATTTAAGAACATCACCCGCCTGAATGATACCCGCGGCATCACCGGGATCAATCATATTCTACATACGGTAAAAGGGGCGGGTCTTGTTGATGAATCCTTGCTGTTTGATCAGAAAGAGGGGTGGGTTTTATACAACCTCTGGCTGGAACTTCCGGAAGCCCGGCGATGGTCCGTGAATTTTTTCGGCCGGAAGAACAGCCCGGATTGTATTATTTTACCTGAAAGCTTATACGATGCCAGAGGAATTGCCTATGTTGATAATTCCTTT
>JAHECJ010000115.1 GCA_024641805.1 Desulfococcus sp. | reverse complement strand
AGCGAGTATTGCAGAATTATACAATATGAAAAAAGGGTCGGTCGATGTCCGTATTGATAATGGCGTCGTGATTTATAAAGAGGCTGGTAATGCAGTGATCAAACAGAAAAACGGCCGGGCGATATATGTTTTTAAGGCGGCCAAAGAACTGCGTTTTGCAATGGCTTATGATTTGACGGTCACAGAGTTAAACCGGCATTACGGGAACATCGAAATTACGGGTATCAAGGATATCAAGCCAGTCACCCGGGAAACGGATATGTCAGGGTATTTTAAGGCCGGCACGGCATCCGACTTTGCTGATCCGGAATTCCGGAATGAAGTCATTGCAACGGTAAAAGGGATTTATGAGGACGGGTGGCTGCATTATACCGATGATCGTAAAATCCGCATTTATTTTAGAGATCAGACAATGAAGCCAAAGAATTTCCATGTACTGACCCTTTCTTATGTCAGGATAGGATACCACGGGCATCCGGAGATCATCGTGGAAAAACCGGATCAGGTTCGTTAAATGAAAATAAAATGAGCTGGCAATGGAAACAGAAACCCGACTGTCACGATCGATCATCACCGGAAAATGTTTGAAATCGGTTTTCTTTTGCATAAAATCGTGGTAGAAAATTTTTTCGAACTTGCTTCCTATAAATATTGTAAGTGAATTAAATAATTTAATGAATTCAAATGGCATTGTTTTGAAACACAGATGCAAAATCGGGTTGGTTCTGGCGGCTTTATCGGTGATGGCGGTGGTCGCGTATCTTTTGATTAAATATGATCTGTTTCATATGGTCGTTGCGCTGATTAATGAAAATACGCCGGCGGAGCTGTTCATTCCTATGTTGGTTTTCCTCCCGCTGGTAGGAGTGCCGCTGACGTTTTTTCTACTGCTTTTGGGACTTAAGTTTGGGGTTTTAAATGGTCTCTTTCTGCTGGAGGCAATCATACCGATCCAAATTTTAATCGCTTATTTACTGGCGATTGGCGTTCGAAAGCCCATTGAAAACTTTTTGGTCAACCGGAAAAATTATCAGATCCCGCAAATCCCGGAGCACAAGGCGTTTATTTTTAGTTTTTTATTGTTGATGGTGCCGCTGTTCCCTTACTCGGTCAAACTTTATATATTGCCTCTAGCCGGTGTTAAATTCCGTTATTGCTTCTGGCTGAACTGGGCGTTGCAGGGTATGATGTGTATCCCGTTTGTTGTGCTCGGCAAGTCTGCGGCAGACCTTAATTTTGTGATGTTTGGCGTGACGGTTCTGGTTATTGTCGCGTTGTACTTTTTTCTGCACTGGGCCCAAAAACAGTATGCAACGTTTCAAAAAGAAAAAATTTCATGATCGAGATAGCGTTTGATGAATTTTCGGATTTCCGCATGCGGGAAAATAAAATCAGCGAAATTTCATTAATTCCCCTGATTTGAAACAATGAAGCCTTCCATCGTTCTTCCGCATCATCAGTTAAATTTTTTTTTGCCCGACTTGTTGTTTATACCTGGACGCTTGCGATTTTTTTGGCATATGCTTATAATCTTCGTGATACCATCCACTGTTTTATCCGGCTGGACGATGTCTATGATCTTGACAAAAGCTGGGATTGATGGTCAATGTTTTTGAAAGCGCCGATCATGTATTTTTAATTCAAAGTCAGCGGGTTGCGGATGGAAGTTTTTGACCCATAGAGTGAATTTTATCTGTCTGGAGTATCAGAAAATAAGGTTTCGTTGGTCTTGAAAGACGATGGAGTATACGCATGAATGAATTTAAGATAAAGTTTCTGCCCCATGATAAGGAGGTATCTGTAAAAAAAGGTACGTTTCTTATCCGGGCGGCTATGGATGCCGGGGTGCATGTCAATGCCTCCTGCGGCGGCGAGGGAGTCTGCGGGAAATGCCGCGTTCTGATTGAGACCGGCGATGTCGACGAGGGGATCACGGAAAAACTGAGCCGGGAAGATATTGACAAAGGATATCGACTGGCCTGTCGATCAAAAGTCAAAAGTGATCTGGTTGTCCGGATTCCGGTGGAGTCCACAATTGATGTGAGTGTATTGAACAAACTCGCCACACCGCGTAAGACAGCAAGAATTAAAGAGCGAAACCTTGAGGATTTAAAGGAAAAAGGACTGTTTGTTCCACCGGTGGTCAAAAAGTATCTGGAGCTTCCCCCGCCGTCGGCTGAAAATAATATGGCGGATGTGTCCCGAATAGTAAATGCATTGAGAAATGAGCACAATGAACATCGGCTGGAGTTTAATATGCCGGTGATACGGAAACTTCCGGATGTGCTGCGCACGGCTGATTTCAAGGTCACGGTTACTATTGCCCGGGGGGTTCGCAAGGAAGGGAAAAACCGCATCATCAATGTTGAAGCCGGGGATACCACAGACCGCAATTTTGCCATTGCCGTGGATATCGGTACTACAACGGTATATGGCCAGATGATTGACCTGAGAACCGGGGAAGTTCTGGCGCAGTACGGAGATTTTAACGCACAGATCAGTTATGGTGAAGACGTAATCAGCCGGATTGTTTTTTCCGAAAAGGAGGGCGGTCTCCAAATTCTTAATGAAAAGGTTGTAGGAACGATTAATCAGGTGATTGATCAGATTACAAAAAGATCCAAGGTCGATCCTGAAGAAATATCCACTATTACCCTTGCGGGCAATACCACCATGACACAGTTGTTCTTAAATATCAGCCCGCGATACATCCGCCGGGCGCCTTATGTTCCGGCGGCCACGCTTTATCCTCCTGCGCAGGCGTTCAGTCTCGGCCTGAATTTGCCCGATCATGTGACGGCCCTCGTTTACCCCCAGGTGTCCAGCTATGTGGGCGGTGATATCGTGGCCGGCGTGATGGGATCCGGGATGGGACATGACGAGCGTTTAACCCTTTATATGGATATAGGTACCAACGCGGAAATCGTCATCGGCAACAAGGACTGGCTGGTCTGTGCCGCGTGCTCCGCCGGTCCCGCCTTTGAGGGCGGTGGTGTCAAGATGGGGATGCGGGCGGCCAAGGGCGCCATCGAGGATTTTTCCATAGATCCAATCACCCTGGAACCCATGAATATCACCATCGGCAATGTCCGGCCCAAAGGAATCTGCGGCAGCGGTCTGATTACCATGGTGGCCACGATGTTTGAGGTGGGAATTATCAGCAGCAACGGAAAACTGAACCGGGACCTGGATACCCCCCGTATCCGGGAAGCAGACGGCGTATACGAATATGTAGTAGCCTGGAAGAATGTCAGCGGGATTGACCGGGACATTGTGCTGACGGAAATTGATATTGACAACCTGATCCGGGCCAAGGGGGCTATGTACAGCGGCTGCATGACACTGCTCAAGGAAGTCGGCCTGGATATTCACGCATTGGATCGCATTATTCTGGCCGGCGGATTCGGGAGTTTCGTGGATCTTGAAAAATGTATGGTCATTGGTCTGCTGCCGGAAATTGATCCGGGCAAAGTGACATTTATCGGAAACGGTTCCCTGCTTGGCGCGCGAATGAGTTCGCTGACAAACCGTATCCGGAGCGATGTGGGCAATACCCTGGCCCGGATGACCAATTTTGAGTTTTCAGAGACAGTGTCTTATATGGACAATTATATTGCCGCATTATTTTTGCCCCATACGGATTTGAACCTGTTCCCCAAATTGAAAAGCCGTATGGAGGCACGTCAGAAACTGAAAACCTGAACAATAATGATTCATTCAGTCGACTAAGATTTAAAACATATAATTGCGGGTAATGGTCAGAGCCGGTTAAATATTTTTTATCTGATTCCCAAAAAAAGATGACCATGTTATTGACAAACAAATTTTTTTAAGATTTAATAAAAACCTTTTTATATATAATGATTAAATCTCTCTGATGCTAATGACTTAGTGCGTTTCATCAGAGTGAAACATCGGTTTTAATCATAGCATTTTAAAGGAAATTTCCCGGTAACGGGATGAGTAATGTTTAAGGTGACGGATGTGGCCGGAGTTGCTGCATTCACAAGGTTGATAAGATGCTAACCCTATTTTTTGGTCATAGGAGGAGGTAACATTGGGCTTCGAAATCGTAAAAGAATCTTATGCGGGAAGCATAAAGCCGATTACTATCGGTAAGGGCGGTAAGGCGATAACTGTCGGTGGGCAGAACAGTTATCCGTTTTATCAGTTTGAAGGGACCATGCCCAATAAACCCAAAATCGCGATGGAGATTTGGGACATGGAACCAACAGGGTGGCCGGAAGCAGCAAAGAGTCATTTTGCAGATGTGTTTTCCGATCCGGCGGCCTGGGCAAAAAAATGTGTGAAAGAGTTTGGTGCGGAAGCAATCGTTCTTCAGCTTAAAAGCACCGATCCCAACGACAAGAACGCGAGCGCGGATGATGCAGTGAAGACAGTCAAAAAAGTGCTCAAAGCAATTGATGTCCCGCTGATTGTCTGGGGAATTGCAAATCCCGAGAAAGATGGGGAAGTTTTAAAGAAAATTTCCGAGGCATGTGACGGCCAAAATCTGATCCTCGGACCGGTTGAGGAAAAGAACCATAA
Source organism: Desulfococcus sp. (assembly GCA_024641805.1). GTDB lineage: Bacteria > Desulfobacterota > Desulfobacteria > Desulfobacterales > Desulfosalsimonadaceae > SURF-3. The sequence continues at coordinate 2,211 of JAHECJ010000115.1, read as the reverse complement.
AGGGATTGGCGCCAGTGCGATGGGATATGGTCACAACGTCATTTCTTCTTCTCCAATTGATGTTAACCTGGCCAAGCAGATCAATATCCTCCTTGAAAACTTAGGGGTTCCGCTGAATCGGGTTCTTATTGATCCGACCACCGGCGGCCTGGGATACGGGCTGGAATATTCCTACTCGGTTATGGAACGTCTTGGCATGGCCGCCCTGGCACAGGGTGATGATAAACTCCAGTTGCCGATTATCAATAACCTGGGGAACGAGATCTGGCGGTGCAAGGAAGCGGGGCTGTCGGCGAAAGATGCGCCGGAACTTGGCGACCCCGAACGCCGGGCAATTATGATGGAAGCAGTCGGCGCGGTTTCTTACCTGATGGCCGGATCAAGCATTTTGATCATGCGTCATCCGGAAGCCATTCGTCTGGTCAAAGCATTTATTGGTCTGATCTCAGACGGCGGAAGCGCCCAGGATGTGGCAGCCGTTAAAAAACAGCTTGATGACGTGAATATTGACTTTGCGAAGATGGCGCCCAAACCGGACCTGACCATTGAAGAAGAAGCGAAGAAAGCCGCACCGAAGAAAGAAGCGGCGCCGAAGAAAGAAGCGGCTCCCGCGAAGGCAGCACCGAAACCGGCTGCAAAAGCTGAACCGAAAACTGAAGTAAAAGAAGAAAAAGTCGCAGCAGCCCCGGCAGTTGATCCGGAAGCCGCCGCCAAAGCAGCAGCAGCCGCCGCCGCCAAAGCAGCAGCAGACGTCGCTGCTAAAGCAGCAGCAGAATCTAAAGCCAAAGCTGACGCGGAAGCCAAAGCCAAATCCGATGCAGCAGCCAAAGCCAAAGCAGAAGCTGACGCAGCAGCCAAAGCAGAAGCCGATGCCGCAGCAAAACGTTCATCTGAAGAAAATGCATTAAGAGAAAAACGGGCTGCCGAACGTGAAGAAATGGCGGCGAAACGGGCGGTGTCAAAAGAAGCCGGGCTGGTTTCAATGACAGCAGCAGCGGTCCAGATGACCCAGAATGAAAAAATTCTTGATCGACTCAACAGACTTCATAAACGAATCTGATGATATAAAAGTAACATTCAGCCATGTCCTTTTTGTATTGGATTATATGACATGGTCTTATTTAAAAATTTGAGGAGGAACCTCTAATGGCAGAAGAAAAAGAAGTAAAATCAGCGAAAGCACCCAAACTAGCTGATCCGGTTGCATCTTCTATTGATGTCGCAACCCAGGAAATGATTGCTCATTCACATAAACTGGGCATAGAAACTGTTTTTGACCGTGCGGAACAGATGAAACCCTGTAATATCGGTCTTCAGGGTATATGCTGTAAAAATTGTGCCATGGGGCCGTGCCGGTTGCCGTTGCCGAAAGACGGTATTGTCGGTGAGGACACCAGGAAAGGTCTTTGCGGCGCAACCCCCAATACCATTGCAGCCCGTAACTTTGCCAGAATGGTCGCCGCCGGAACAGCAGCCCATTCAGACCATGGCCGCAGCGTAGCAGAAGTATTTCTTTCAGCAGCAAGAAAAGAGACTGAAGATTATAAAATCAAGGATACCGTAAAGTTGCTTCAGATTGCGCCCCATTTCGGCGTGGCAGTCACCGTTGATGTTGATGGTGAAAAAAAAGACAGGGACATGGACGAGATCGCCCTGGAAGTTGCTGAAAAAGCGATCAATGAATGGGGTAAGCCAGAAGGGGAACTCCTGTATCTGAGCCGTGCCCCGAAACCCTTGTATGAAAAATGGAAGAAAATGGGTGTTCTTCCGCGAAATATCGATCGGGAAGTCGTTGATATTATGCACCGCACCCATATGGGCGTTGATCAGGATTATAAAAACATCGTTAAACAGTGTACACGGACCTCTCTGGCAGACGGCTGGGGTGGCGCCATGATGGCCACCGACCTTCAGGACGTTCTTTTCGGCACACCTTCTCCTCTGCAGTCAGAAGCCAATATCGGCATTATGAAAGAAGATCATGTGAACATTATTGTTCATGGTCACGAGCCGATTCTTTCTGAAATGATCGTTGCCGCTGCTCAGTCTCAGGAAATGATAGACTACGCGAAGGGAAAAGGAGCAAAAGGGATTCAGCTCGGCGGCATCTGCTGTACAGCCAATGAAGTGCTTCAGAGACACGGGGTTCCGCCTGCCGGTAATTACCTGCAGCAGGAACTTGTTATTATAACGGGTGCATGCGATGCCATG
>JAHECJ010000114.1 GCA_024641805.1 Desulfococcus sp. | reverse complement strand
GTTTACGTGGAAGGCCAGCTCCAGACCCGGTCCTGGGAACAGGATGGCGTAACCAAGTATACGACAGAGATCGTGGCCAGTGACATGCAAATGCTGGATTCTAAAAACGCGGCCGGATCATATAATAATGAATCCGGGTATGCCAAGAAAACGCAACAGGCACCGCAACAGCAGACATCGGGACGGCAATCTTCTTTCGGGCCTTCCGACATGCCTCAGGCCTCCCCCCCTCCCGGCGGTTTTGATGATGATATTCCGTTTTAGCCGGCAAAATTTTTACGGTGGATAGACTTTAGAAATGCCAGGGCATGTGGAGATAAGTTAATCCGAACGCCGGAGTTGTAATATGGTTATTGCAGGCGACCGGTTTTATAAAAATCGGAATATCTAAAATTTGAGGGGCTCGATAAAAACGGTGTGACGCGTATATTCGGTGTTTTTTTATAAGAACAACTTTTAAGAAAAGACCGGGTTTCTTGCCCTGCGTCAAAATTTGCCGATAGTCCGGCTCCTCTTGCCGAAAAAGACCCCGACGATCGATTTAATAATTCACCGGTCATTATGGTTTCGTTTGAAAGTATGAATTGATTCCGCCGATCCTGTTAGATGCTTCCTTCGAACCGGGAATCTTGCACGGACCGATTATGAATCTTTTTTGTTTTCGATTTTTTCGGGTTTTTCAGGCTCGGATTCATCTTCAATGGTTGCTTTTTTGAAATTTCTAATACCTTTCCCTAAACCTGCGCCGATTTCCGGCAATTTACCTGCGCCGAATATTATCAGGATAATAATCAAAATAATAATCAGTTCCGGTATTCCTATGCCAAACATAGTTTCCTCCTTGTAATGGTAACCCGGCATTCTTTCATAGGGTACGTTAAACTCCCGGGATGTGTCAATCGTTTACCGTATCAGGGATTTAAGCAAATATAAAAAACTTGTCAAGTATTATCAAATCATTTAAAATCATAAGCTTTCAATAAAATAAGCATTGTGGCCGAAAAACCATTACGAACAGATTAAAAAGGAAACCGTCTCCATGAAAATAGATTTTATTCCCCGCGCATTGCCGGCATGGATCGGAAGTTTGCCCCTTGCGGATCATGACGAAGCCGTCCGGATGATGATGGAATATACACCGGATATACCGTTGTGGATTCAATTGCCGCATTTTAAGTCGGAAGGCATGATTGCGCAGTTTTTACCGGGCCTGCCAGGTCTTAAAGTCGATGGAGACCGGAAATTCATAAAAACCGATGATGAACGATTTGATCAGGAAATTCTTTCTTTTTTTGAAGAATATATGGCAATTACGCAGGATGAAGTCGACCTGGCCAACTCCCGGTTTGCATTGACCCATGATACTGCGCCTGGTTTTTTTGAGTTTACAAAATGTCTGGATACTCTTGAGGAGCCGCCGGTTGCGATCAAGGGGCAGATCACCGGTCCGTTTACATTTTCCACCGGTATCGTGGATCAGGACGGAAAAGCCATATTTTACAATGATCAGCTTCGGGATGCGGCAATAAAGAGCATTGCGTTAAAAGCCCGGTGGCAGGTGCAGCAGCTAAAAAAATACGGGGTTCCGGTGATGATCTTTCTGGATGAGCCCGGATTGGCCGGTTATGGTTCATCGGCATTTATCAGCGTGTCCCGGCAGGATATCGCGGCATGCCTGGAAGAGGTGATTGCGGCCATTCATGCAGAAGGAGCTCTGGCGGGAGTTCATGTGTGTGCCAATGCCGAATGGCCGCTTATTCTGGATTCATCTGCAGATATCGTCAGTTTTGACGCCTATTCCTTTTTTGATAAATTTATTCTGTATCCCCTTCAAATTAAGGGATTTATAGATAAAGGCGGCATCGTGGCGTGGGGAATTGTGCCCACCGGCAATATCGATGCGGTGGAAAAAGAAAGTGTTGAATCCCTGGCAGAGCTCTGGGAAAATGAGGTGGATCAGCTGGCGGGCATAGGCATTGAACGGTCACGGATACTCGATCAGTCGTTGATTACACCGAGTTGCGGAACCGGATCGTTGCCGCTGCCTGTCGCCGAAAAAGTGCTGCAGATGAACAAAGCGCTGTCTGATCAAATTCGCCGAAAAAGGTAACGGCGTTGTCGGTAAGGGTATTATGATCACAGCGACCATGGAGATAAATGATTTATCAGTGTACGCTGTGTTTAAAAAAATAAAAGGAATAAAAAATAGGGAAGCTCATGTCAAAAAAGGATACTGAAAACGGATTTCAAGGCGGAAGCAAGTATATTTTAGATGATGAACTGTCAAAAATCGTCAATATTACGATGGAACTGGAAATGCCCCTTCTGCTCAAAGGGGAACCCGGAACCGGCAAAACCATGCTGGCCCATGCCATTGCCGAATCATTGCGCATGCCGCTGATTGTTTTGAATGTAAAATCCAGCATGAAACTGGTGGAAGCGCTTTACCAGTATGACACCCTCACCCGCTTAAACGACAGCCGGTTCGGTGATTCCCAAAGAGATGTCAGCAGTATTGAAGACTATATTAAAATGGGAAAAATCGGCCAGGCGTTTACCGCGGCCAGGCGAACAGTTTTGCTGATTGATGAGATCGATAAAGCGGACACGGATTTTCAGGATGATATGCTGGATGTGCTGGACCAGATGGAATTTGACATCATCGAAATCGACAAAACTATCAAGGCGGTTCACCGGCCGGTGATCATTATCACCTCAAACGCCAAAAAAGACCTGTCGGATCCCTTTTTAGGCCGATGCAATTTTCATCATATTGCGTTTCCGGACCCCAAAATGATGCGCAAAATTATTAATATTCATTTCCCGAACCTGGAACCGGAGTTAATGGAAAATTCAATTGCCACATTTTACCGATTACGGGAAATAGATACAGTGGAAAAGAAACCAGCCACCCGGGAACTGATTAACTGGATTCGGGCCCTGGAGGCAGATCCGGATTTTAAGGCGAAACAGCTGGCAAAAGGGGATCTTCCCTTTCTGGGGATATTGTTTAAAAAAAGCCAGGATTATGTGGTGGCCAACAGCATGACCAATCGCCGGAAGCTTTTTTAATGTTTATCGATTTTTTTTATAAATTAAAAGATGCGGGTATCCCGGTTTCTCCCACATCGTTTCTGACGCTTCAAAAGGCATTGTCCAAAGGTCTGATTCTGTCGCTGGAGGATTTTTATACGGCATCCCGGGCCATTCTGGTGAAAAGTGAACGGTATTTTGACCTTTATGACCAGATGTTCGCCCATTATTTTGAAGGCGCGGAAATGCCGGATATTGAAGGTCTTGAACTGGACAGCATCGCAAAAGCGCTGCTCGAGGAATGGCTCAAAAATCCAAAGGAAATTGCAGATGCTTTAGGAATCGATGAATCGGTATTAAAGAATCTTTCCCCGGATGAACTGTTAGACTATTTTAAAGAGCGTTTAAAAGATCAGACCGAGCGGCATGACGGCGGAAACAAATGGATCGGAACCGGCGGCACGTCCCCGGTCGGCCATTCCGGGCATCATCCGGAGGGGTTGCGGGTCGGAGGATCCTCAAGGAATAAATCCGCAGTTAAAGTGGCGAATGAGCGCCGGTATAAAGATTACTCCAGGTCCGGGCCGTTGACCCCGGCGCTGATGGGGGAAGCGCTAAAACAGCTCAGAAACATGGTGCCAGCCGGTCCGAAGGATCAGGTCAATATTGATGCCAGCATCTATCAGACCATGAAAAACGCCGGTGAAATTGAAATCATTTTTGACCGTGGGTTGAGGGACCGGCTTAAAGTGATTCTGGCGATTGATAACGGTGGGTGGTCCATGGACCCCTATGTACAGGTAGTCCAGACATTATTTGATTATGCCCGGTCACAATTCAAGGATTTGAAAACGTATTTTTTTCATAATACGATTTATGACACGGTCTGGGAAGACCCTTCACGGTATCGGAAACCCAAACGGGTTGACGAATTTATTCGAAAAGACCCGGATACCCGCCTGGTTCTGGTGGGGGATGCCAGCATGGCCCCTTATGAACTGATGGCGCGGGACGGGTCCATTTATGTTCATGAGCGGAGCGGAATTGCCAGCATCGAACGGCTGAAGTTTCTCGCGGATACCTTTCCGCACAATGTCTGGTTGAACCCGGTTTCGGAACGAATGTGGTCGTATACCCGGTCGATTAACGCGATCAGGCAGATTTTCCCGATGTTTGAGCTGTCTATTGATGGTCTTGAACAGGCGGTCACGCATTTGATGGCCGCTTAACTTTCTAAGATAGAGGTGGATATATGAAGAATCGGATACGGAAAAATCATCGGAAATTCAAAATGTTAATGTTTGTTTCCGTGTTCTTTTTTGTTTTGTTTTCGGTCAGTGACGTGTTTGCCCAGAAACTGGCGGTAAACGTCCCGGTTGCGAATGTACGCTCCGGACCGGGCACCAATTACGAGGTTCTGTGGCAGGTTGAACAATATACCCCCATGCAGATTCTTGACAAGGATAAATCCGGAAAATGGTATTATATCAAGGATTATGAGGGGACCATCGGGTGGATCAATGAAGATGTGATGGAAAATATGGATACGGTGATCACAAAACCAATAGATGAGCGGTGTAATATCCGTTCCGGTCCCACCACCAGCAGTGATGTGATTTTTAAAGCCATCAAAGGGGTTCCTTTTAAGGTTGTGGAACGAAAAGGCGACTGGATTCATATTAAACACGCAGACGGCGATGACGGATGGGTTCACAAAAGTCTGGTTTGGTAGGGGGTAATAACCTAAGATACCTGGAATTTATCAGGCGATTGAATTGCGGAGTGAATATCCTTTTTCCGGGGAAAAAGCCGGGGGATGAAGCCGTCAAATAAAATTTTGAACAGGTAAGGAAGTCAATGGGTGAATTAAAGATTCCCGGGAATCGAAAAACAGTTGTGGGCGTCGGTTCCGCGCTGATGGATATGCTGGCCAGGGAACCGGAGGAATTCATGGCCCGGCTGGGTGTTGAAAAGGGCGGGATGAACCTTGTGGATCAATGCTATATAGACCATCTCGTAGCCCAGACAACGTCGCCGCCCTCACTAGTCTCGGGCGGATCGGCATGCAACACCGCCATTGGCGTCGCCAAGCTCGGCGGAGCCGGACGGTTTGTGGGTAAAATGGGAAATGATAAGCTGGGGCAACTGTTTAAACAGGACTTGAAGAACAATTTGGTTGAACCGGTTCTGTTTAATTCCTCAACGGCCACCGGGCGGGTGCTTTCCGTGATTACGCCGGATGCCCAGCGTTCCATGTTTACTTACTTAGGGGCGTCCGCTGAAATGCATCCGGATGAAGTCTCGTTGGATTGTTTTAGCGATGCTGCCATTGTTCATGTGGAAGGATATCTTCTGTTTAATCGTGATTTGATGATGACGGTATTGAAATCCGCCAAGGAAAAAGGCGGGCTGATCAGTCTGGATCTGGCCAGTTTTAATGTGGTGGAGGAATCCACAGATATTTTAGAAGATATCATCGATGAATATGTTGATATTTTAATTGCAAATGAAGATGAAGCCAAGGCATACTGCGGGCATGCCAATGAAGCAGAGGCGATAAAAGCACTGTCTGAAAATGTGGATGTGGCGGTTTTGAAACTCGGTCCCAGGGGCAGTCTTATCGCTCATCAAGATCAGGTATTGGCCATTGACGCGATGGGTTCCGGAGAAGCGGTGGATACCACCGGCGCCGGCGACCTGTGGGCGTCCGGTTTTTTGTTTGGATTGGTCAATGGGTATTCGTTTGAAAAAAGCGGCCGGCTGGCATCGGCCTGCGGGTATGAAGTTTGCCAGGTGATGGGGGCAAAAATTCCGGAAGACGGGTGGACCCGGATCCGCAAGTTATTATAAAAATCTTTGGAATAACATATTAAAACGACTTCAATGGAGACAATCAATGAATGATGAAAAATCCCGTAAGGAGCTGCTGCAAGAACCGGATCCGTTTTTAGAGTTCGTCGGTAAGGCGATGGATTTTGGGAAAAAATACCAGAAACAGATTATAGCTGCGGTGGGTGCTCTGCTTTCGGTGGCCATCGTTATCACCGGTGTCATATATTATAAGAATCAGTCTGAAGCCCGTGCGGCCATGATGCTCGGCAAGGCGGTTGCAAAATACAATTCGATTAAAAAAGATGAGTCTTCTTTTATCGCATATGAAGACGTAAAGAAGGATTTTAAAGCCCTTTCTGAAAAATACGGATCATCGGCTTCCGGCAAAGTTGCCCTCATGCAGTATGCGAATTTATGCTATCTGACCAAAAATTATGATGAGGCACTCAAGGCATACAACCAGGCGCTGAATGAGCTGGGGAAAACAGAGTTCAAGACCATGATTTTAAGCGGACTGGGATATTCCTATGAGGGGAAAAATGATTTTGAGCAGGCGGCAAAATATTTTGAAATGATTACATCCGATGATGCCGCCGTGATGAAAGACCAGGCGCTTTTTAATCTTGCCCGGATGTATGAAAAGCTGGGAAAACCGGATCTGGAAAAAAAGGCGTTTTCCCGGATTGTTTCCGAATATCCGGATTCCATGTATTTTGATCTGGCCAGCGAAAAAGTTGCCTCTTAAATTTTTTACCAGTGGGTTGATTTGATTTTTTGATATGATCAAAGGGGCTGAACCATATCTGTTGATATCGTTTAAGCGATCCCCTCCCTATGCAGAAAAGGGTTTATAATAAGATGCTGACGCGGCTTTTGGTTTACAGATCCGTGTGATTTTAA